>NZ_JAQMSY010000036.1:0-11411 GCF_028329095.1 Microcystis sp. CS-574 | reverse complement strand
CGTTAAAAGTTGTCAGATGCCCCCCTTATTAAGGGGGGATTAAAGGGGGGACTAAGGGGGGATCGGCACCCCCCTTATCAAGGGGGGCAGGGGGGATCGAACCTAAAATCCATTTTTAATTTAATTATAACCAGCTACTTACATCTGATAACTGATCACTGATAACTGATAACTGATCACTGATAACTGATTTCCTCTCCCGCATGATAGGAACTGCGGACTAGGGGGCCAGATCTAACCTGAGAAAACCCCATTTTTTGGGCAATTTCTCCCAACTCGCTAAATTCTGAGGGAGTCCAATATTTCTGTACGAGCAAATGTTCCAGAGAAGGACGCATATATTGACCAATAGTAACTCGATCGCAGTCGATCGCGCGTAAATCTGCCAAAGTCTCGATAATTTCCTCTTTTGTCTCACCGTGACCGACCATTAAGCCGGATTTCGTCGGAATTGAGCGATCGATTTCCTTAACATAACGCAAAACCGCCAAAGAGCGATCGTATTTAGCCCCGCGTCTAACCGGTCCTTGCAAACGGCGCACCGTCTCGATATTGTGATTGTAACAGGCAGGTTTTGCCCCTACCACCGTCGCCACCCGTTCCTGTTGACTTCCCTTGCCTCCAGCAAAATCCGGGGTTAACACCTCAATTAAAGTGTGGGGATTGAGTTCGCGAATGGCTGTCATCGTCCGCACGAACCAACTGGCTCCGCCGTCTTCCATATCATCTCTGGCTACAGAAGTCAAGACAACGTAACTTAAATTTAACAATTGCACCGCTTCCGCCACTTTTTGCGGTTCCTCCACATCGAGAGGCATGGGTGCATGACCCTTATCCACTTGACAAAAAGCACAGGACCGGGTACAGGTGGGACCCATCAACAAAAAAGTCGCCGTACCTTGGGCATAACATTCGCCGCGATTGGGACAGCGACCCTCCTCGCAGATAGTATGAATGTTCCTTTGTTTGATAATGCGCTGAACCGTGGAAATTTCGCTAGATTTGCCGAGTGAACGCCGTAACCAAGCGGGTAAAGACGTAATTTCCTCGCGCCACTGTGGGGGTATATTGGACATGAGAAGTTAACTAATGTTGGGGGTTGGGGATTCCAGTTATCAGTTATCACTGGGGAGAAGGGAGAAGGGAGAGAGACGACCGACTCCCCAAAACGAAAACTTTTGATCTCACCATAAAGATAACTGCCATAAGCTGAGAAAGCGAGTCAAGATCATTGTTAATCAAAAAGGAAACTTGGGCAATGGGACGACGGCAACGGGGAAAATTTTTCAATCTGGTCCTTCAAGGATTGGCGAGCTGCCTGTTAATTAGTATATTTGTTTTTAATTCCCTGCCATCCCTAGGCCAAAATTTTCTAGTTCCATTTGTATCTCCCACGGGTACAAGGATTTTTGTAGCCGGGGATATAGAATATGCTTCCGTGCATCTAGATGGATTTGCCTTATTTCAGATTGCCTCCCAAGATTTTACCGCTTCTGAGTCCCGGGAACTCTCCCCGGTAGAAAGACGGGCTAGGCGCATTGAGAGGGGCTTAAATAATATTATCAATCGGGGTTTCGATCCGACAACCCTGCAAGTAAGTACGGCGACTCTCAATAATTTAACCGTGATTGTGGCCAAGGATAACCAGAAGTTACCGCAACAGGTAATTCTGACAGTAACAGAAGTTGATGCCCTGATCGATTCTTCTTCGGTTGGCGATTTAGCGGACAGATGGGTTAAAATCATCCAAACAGCTTTGCTCCAAGCTTGGCAAGAACGTCAGCCCGCCCCTCGTCGGCAACAGGTAATTACTGCCACTATAATTATTTTGGGGCTAACTTTCTTAAGCTGGGTATCAATTTGGTGGCAGAAACACCTAAGAAATCGCTTTAATCTCCTCAAAAAACAAGCTAAAAGGCAATCCGATCAAAATTTACCCATAAATTCCCCCCCCAGAAAAGATCGCTCCCAAGAGCCGATTTTAGCCGCTCTAGGAGATTCCTCTAATTTCCGTCAACAGGCTGATATTCAGCGACAACTAACGCTAAATATTCTCTGGAAAAGACTGGCTCTTATTGGACTGATACTGCTTTGGTTTGGCGGAATAGCGGCGATTTTGTATGTATTTCCTGAAACTAGGCTAGAAGGACGCGGAATAATTCGTATTCCTTTGCGGATTTTTATTATCTGGTTGCTGCTGACATCAGTGAGCAATATGGTTAATCTGTACGTTAATTTTCGGCTACGCGAGTGGGTAGAGGAAGGAGCGGTGTTTTCCGAAAATTTGGAAAGGAGGATTCTGCGCGCTCCCACTTTATTGGAGGTTTGGCGAGAAATTATCACATTTATCGCTATTTTTCTGGGAATTTTTGGTTTTTTGGCTTGGATGGGTCTTTCTTTCGCCTTTTTACTCACGGGAGCCGGTTTAGTGGGAGCATTGCTCACCTTTGCCTTTCAGGATCTTTTAAAAGATTGGATTAACGGTTTTCTGATTGTCTTTGAAGATCAATACACCGTCGGTGATATGGTCCAGTTTCAGGAGTTTATTGGTTTGGTGGAAAATATGAGTTTGCGAGCGACTCAATTGCGGGCCGCCGACGGACGTTTAATCACTATTGCCCATAACCAAATTATCACCGCACACAACCTCAGTAAAGATTGGGCGCGGGTCGATTTTACCATCGAAGTCGCCTATCAGACCGAGCCAGATCTGGCGATCGCTTTAATGGCAGCGATCGCTGAAAATATGGCTGTAGATCCACAATGGCAAGAAGATATCATCAATCCTGTGCAGGTTGCTGGTGTTAGTCGGGTTTCTCACACGGGGATGGAAATTATGCTCAGAATTGTCGTCAAAAGATTACGACAATGGGACATAGAAAGAGAGTATCGTCGTCGTCTAAAAATTGCTTTTGAGGAGAAGGGAATTCACATCGGTATCCCCCAACAAAGTTTCCTGATAGCACAAGATAGAGAGGAATTCAAGGGACAGTTTTAAAGGGGAGTGATACTAAATCCTGTTTAAAAGGTATAGGAGAGTGGGGTGTGGGGATAAGGGAGAAACAATTCATAACTTGAGAGTTAATCACACTATTAAAAACGGATTTGTTATCAGTGCAGTTATCACTCCGCGTCCTGTAGGGGCGAAGCATTCGGATAGAAAATCTACGGTTTCACCGATAGGTTAGGGACTTGCGCTTTGATAATGTACCTTTTGGGCGAACGCAGTTCGCCCCTACATTGTGGACAAAATCCGTTACTGTAGGGGCGCAAAGCTTGCGCCCTCCGATCGATTGGGATATTATTCCCACGCAAGTCCCTTATTGCCCGAATGCTTCGCCCGTACTTTTTGTCGCAAACCCTAAGTAAAAAATTGCCGTCTTTTCACTGATTACTGATCACTGATCACTGTTTGGTAGGTTTAAACTAGGTTAGGATAGCTAACCTAACCTAGAAAATTTTTAGGAAGCTAAGGCTACCTCGACTATTTGTTGTAGTTCCCCATTTTGATAGAGTTCGATCATAATGTCGGAACCGCCAATAAACTGACCGTTGATATAGACTTGGGGAATAGTCGGCCAATTGGAATACTCCTTAACTCCTTGTCTTAACTCCTGATCTTGGAGAATATCGACAGTTTCGTAGGAAACCCCCAGAATATTGAGAATTTGTATGACGTTATTCGAGAAACCACACTGAGGCATTAATTTATTGCCCTTCATGAACACAAGAACTTTGTTATTCTGGATTAATTGATCGATTCTGGCCTTAGTTTCGGGTGTCATAGGTCTAGTAGCTAGAATTTGAGCAAGAATAGCCAATCCTGAGACGTGGCATATCCTATTAGTTTAGCACAAGCCGTTGAGATAGCTTTAAAAAGGCAGGTCTTCGTCCTCCTCCAAACTATCTAAAATTTCGTTAACATCAGGTCTCCCGCGCACGATAGTCATATTTTCCAGAGACTTATTAACTTTAGTTTCTGCGGCCGAATTTTCTGGCACTGAATAACCCATATTGACCAGTTCACCATCAAAAGATTTCGCTAACTTTTGAGCGGCTGCCAAAATTTCGCTAACATCGACATCTTGATCTAATGTCTCTAAAGATGAATCAAAACTTAAGATTTTTTGGGGCAGTTCTGTGCTAGAAGTTTTTGGGGTTCCCGACGCGGTGAACTTTGCTTCTTTTTTTTCGATAATTGCTTCTTTGACCGGGAGAATATCCACCGCGGTCATAACTTTATTTTCGGGAGTTATTGGTGGGGTTGGTGCGGTTTCTGGTGGTGGTAGTATCTTAGCTGCTGGGGATTGGGAAACTTCCGCAACCATGGCAGCAGTGGCGGAACCTACCTGTAAATGAACTTTAATCCGGCGCTGAAAAACTGCCTCGAAAGCTGACTCAATATTAGTCAAGCGTAGCCGGGCCATTTTTAATAATTGTTCCGAAGATATGCTTAAATAAGCACTCGATTCTTCCATATTAAAAAGACTGCCATGCTGACGTAGGAGAGTGCGAGTAGTGGGGGGTTCCATTACTTCTAAAACCTGCTGCCAAATTTGTTCATGATTGTCATCACTGGCAACAGTTTTAACCTCAGTTTTCGGCACTGCGACGCTAGTTGTCGGGGTGATAACTGGCGGTTTTATCGGTTCATTAACCGGCGCCGGCGCTGTGATCACTTCCGGAGGCCTCTCGGCGCTGGTTTGGGGACGGGAAGGCGCTACCGTGGCAACTAGCGGAATCACCTGTGCTTGCGGTAACAGTCCTAATAGAGTGACTTCTAACCAGAGACGGGGTTGAGTGGTGTTTTTTAGTTGTGTTTCGCTGTCTTTAAGCAGTTGTTGACCGCGGAGAATTTCCTCTAAAGACCAAGTACGCGCTTCCTTACACAAATCCTGCCAAGTGGGAGCAGTGACAGCCACCATTTCTGGACGATTAGGGGCGGTTTTGGCTAAAAGTAGGTTTAAATAGAATCCCGCTAGATTTTGCAAGACGATTAAAGGTTCCTTCCCGCGATTCATCAGATGGCGACATTGTTCGATAACTTGATCGGGAATATTGCTATGAATGACTTTAAGTAGGGTTAAAAGGTCTCTTTCGGGGACTGCACCGACTAAATCCCAGACTCGCTCGGCTGTAATCGTTCCTGCGAGTAAACTTAATTGATCAAGAAGACTTTCGGCATCGCGTAAACCACCGTTAGCGATCTGAGCCACTAGGGTTAATGCTTCTAGGTTAATATCGATCGCTTCTATTTGGGCGATTTTTTGCAGGTGTGCCACCATCGCATCGAGAGCAATACGGCGATAATCAAAGCGTTGACAACGGGAGATGATGGTAGGTAAGACACGCTGAGGATCAGTGGTAGCAAGCACGAAAATCACTCGATCTGGCGGTTCTTCCAGAGTTTTCAGCAAAGCATTAAAGGCCGCCGTACTGAGCATATGGCATTCATCGATGACATAGACTTTATAACGACATTGGACGGGGGCAAATTGCGATCGCTCGATAATTTCCCGAATGTTATCCACACCGGTATTACTAGCGGCATCAATTTCGATCACGTCTAGGGCCGAACCATTGGCGATCGCTTGACAGACGGAACATTTACCGCAGGGAATCGGTGTCGGATGGTCACTAGACAGACAGTTGAGGGATTTGGCTAAAATTCGCGCCGAGGAGGTTTTCCCCGTGCCTCTGGGTCCGGTAAATAGGTATGCAGGAGCGATTCGCTCACTGATTAAGGCATTACTCAGGGTCGTGGCGATCGCTGATTGTCCCACCAAATCGGCAAAGGTTTGGGGACGATACTTATGATGTAGAGGTTCGTAGGTCATGACTGGCTGAAAACTTTTTCCCCACCCTAGAGACTACTATTATCCTATGCCGATTCTTTTTCAACACGAGAACAAGTGTATGCTTTTTATCTAGCCAGTTGTAATGCGCGATTTGCATCATAAAAATGGCAATTTGGCCAAGGCTTCTAATAAATTGTATTAATAACTACAATTTTGCCGAGAAAACCTGACGACTATCTTAGTATGCCTAAAGACAGCGCCACCAATCAGACCAACTGCTTATGACTGAATCTACAAAAACCCAATGTCCTTACTGTGGAGTAGGTTGTGGTTTGACAGTCACCCCCCCCGCGTCGGCCGGACAAGCATGGAAAGTCTTCGGGGACAAGTCCCACCCCTCCAGTCAAGGTATGGTCTGTGTTAAAGGGGCCACCGTAGCGGAATCAATCGATAAAAATCGCCTCAAAACCCCGATGATTCGCGATTCTCTCCAAGAGCAATTCCGTCTTTGTACTTGGGAAGAGGCCCTCGATCGCATCGTTAACCGTATCCAAACTCTAATCGCTCAGGGGGAAAAGGAAAGTATCTGTCTATACGGTTCGGGACAATTTCACACCGAAGATTACTACATCGCCCAAAAACTGGTCAAGGGCTGTCTGGGAGTCAATAACTTTGATGCTAATTCCCGTCTTTGTATGTCCTCGGCCGTGGCCGCTTATCGGGACAGTTTCGGCTCCGACGGTCCCCCCTGCTGTTACGATGACCTAGAATTAACCGATTGTGCCTTTCTGGTGGGGACAAATACGGCCGAATGTCACCCCATCATCTTTAACCGTCTGCACAAGTATCTCAAAGGTAACAAAGAAGCGAAATTAATCGTCGTTGATCCCCGCAGGACAAAAACCGCCGAGGCCGCTAATCTCCACCTCGCCATTAACCCGGGGACCGATATTGACCTATTTAACGGTATTGCTCACCTGTTACTGAATTGGGGTGCGATCGATACCTATTTTATCGATAAATGTACCCGAGATTTCCCCAAATACGCCGAAATTATCCGCCATTATCCCCCCGAAATCGTCGCCCCTAAATGCGGTATCCCCATTGAGGATTTAGAACAGGCTGCCCGCTACTGGGCCGAATCGAAAAGAGTGCTTTCCCTCTGGTCGATGGGTATCAATCAATCCAGCGAAGGCACGGCCAAAGCCCGCACTTTAATCAATTTACACCTAATGACGGCTAATATCGGTAAGCCCGGGGCCGGTCCTTTTTCCCTAACGGGACAACCCAACGCCATGGGAGGACGGGAAGCTGGCGGCCTCTGCCATCTTCTCCCCGGTTATCGTTCCGTCAAAAATCCCCAACACCGGGCCGAAGTGGAACAAGCTTGGGGTTTACCTGCTGGTCAGATTTCTCCGGTCCCCGGTCGCGATGCTTGGAGTATGATTACTGGTTTGGAGACGGGAGATGTCAAACTTCTTTGGATTGCCGCCACTAATCCGGCCGTTAGTATGCCTGATCTAGAACGCACCAAGGCGGCCCTGTTAAAATCACCTTTTACTATCCATCAGGATGCCTACTATCCCACGGAAACCAGCGCCTATGCCCATTTATTACTGCCAGCAGCCCAATGGGGCGAAAAAACGGGAACAATGACCAATTCTGAGCGCATGGTGACTTTAAATAAGGCTTTTCGCCCTCCCGTCGGTCAAGCTAAGGCCGATTGGCAAATTTTTGCCGAAGTTGGTCGCCGTTTGGGGTTTCAGGCACAATTTAATTTTCAGGATTCGGCCGAGGTATATTCCGAGTTTGCCCGCTTGACATATAAACGTCCTTGTGATATGACAGGGATTAATTATGAGCGCTTGGCCGAGACCCCCCGACCGTGGCCCAATTCCATCGATGAAATTTCCGCCCCTAAAACCGCTAATTCTGGGGAATTACCGGGTAATTTAGTTAAAGATCACGATAAAAGCGAAAAAACAGCCGCAAAACGCCTTTATACCGATGGTAAATTTAATACTGCCGATGGTCGTGCTGTTTTCGCCGCCTACCACAGTAAAGGTCTAGCGGAACCCCCCGACGATGATTATCCCCTAGTGTTGACCGTGGGGCGTTTGTACGGTCACTGGCACACCCAAACTCGCACCGGCCGCATCGAGAAAATTGTCAAAATGCACCCCGCACCTTTTCTGGAAATTCATCCCCAAGATGCGGCAAAATTGGGCATAGAAGCTGGGGAATGGTTGGAGGTGCGTTCTCGTCGCGGTTCTGCCCGTTTTCCGGCTTTAATTACCAAAGCAATTGCTCCTAATTGTGTCTTTGTGCCGATGCACTGGGGGGCCCTATGGGCAGAAAATTCTGAGGCCAATAGTCTCACCCATCCGGCCGCTTGTCCGATTTCCCTGCAACCAGAATTAAAAGCTTGTGCTGTCAAATTAATCCCGTTGAAGTCTTTAGTTAATGCCGAATTATCTCCCAGTCAATTTCTGGCAACTCCCTAATCAAATTTGGCTTTCCCTTTGGTTACTTTTGTAATACCAATTCTCCACAATCTGATAGGTAGTTTGTGTTTAAAAACCTCTTGCATAATTAATTTTTCAGGGTTCAAAAACGTCAAAAATAAGGATTAAATGGCATAAAGTCTGTAAATAGACCATTTAACTGATTATTATTCATTCTTAATTCTCCTGACTACTCACTACTGGCTACTGACTCCTAACCCCAACAACAATTTTTGATTTTTACAAGATGTCTATTGCTATTAAGCCAAGACGCATTTTAACCGCCTATCCTTAGATTAGCTGAATGCACTTCTTTCATAACTTTTTTATGGTATAATCGGTTGATACTTTTCTTTCGATTGGCTCTCCTAGGTTTGGTGGGTAAAATGTATTCTAGGATACATTTCTCAAGAGCGAGGGGGTGGAACGAACCACAAAGACACAAAGGACACAAAGATCGATCGATCATATAGTAAGTTAAACTAATCACACAGAACCTAGAAGAGCCTTCGATTTTTAGATGGAAGTCGAAAACTGGTATCATCTGCGTCACTGCTGTCAGCCTGCTGTTGAATGTCTTGTTCGTCCCGCTGCCAGTCGGTAGCCCCTCTTGAATCACCTCACCATGACGACAACAACTCTGACTCCCGCGCCAGTTCAAGCGGCAGCAAATTCCCCAGCACCCCCTGAGTGGGTAGATTGGCAAGTCGCCCATCAAATTCCGGGACGGCTGCGAATTCGCATTCCCCGCCTCAATTGGGATGACGAATTTGCCAGACGCTTGCAGCGATCGCTGCTGAGAACCACTGCTATCAGCGAGAGCCGCATCAATGCCGCAGCCTGCTCCCTGATTGTCTCCTACCAGGCGGAAATGCTGTCAGCAACGGCCCTCCTGAATTACTTGCAAGCGGCCATCCTAGCGGCCGGCCTAGAAAGAGAGCCAGATGCAAGCGAGAAAGTCGGGGCTAGAAATCAGGGGACTTGGCCAACTTTAGGGATGCCGGCCTTAACCCTGGCTGTGGCGATCGCTGCTGCTCCCCTAGAACTGCCCTTCTCGATTGTGGGAGGAATTGTCCTTGCGGCTTCAATTCCTCTCTGGCAGAGGGTTAGCCAAGCCCTCACCCAGCAGGGACAAGTGACAATAGACTGCCTCGATGCCCTCTGGTTGAGTTACCAACTGCTGCAAGGTAACAACATCGCTGGCGCACTCGCCCTCAATCTGGCAGCAGTGGGAGAGAGCCTGCGCCGGAGCAAGCTCCAACAGCTAGAAGACGAGCTATACCTGCTGTTCGAGCAAGAAGACGCAGAAATCCACTGGCTCTCTGACCGGCAGCGGTTCGCTCCCGTTCCCGAGGCAGATCGAGAAGGGTGGCTAGATTCCGTCGAAAAAACCGAACTACTCCAGAACCTCAAACCCGTCGCCCAAGGAGCGATCCTACCCACTTTGTTCCTGAGTGGCACTTGGGCAATCCTGACGGGAGACTTGGGGCGTGCGAGTGCGCTGTTACCCCTTGACATCGGGGTTTCTCTGCGGGGCGTTACTCCCTTGGCAGTGGTTTCGTCCCTGACGGCGGCAGCGCGACAAGGCGTTTATATCCGCAATGCCAGGGTACTGGAAAAGCTGGCTCAGGTGGATACTCTGGCCTTTACTCGCGAAAGTTTCCAGGACTTGATTACCCCGGAGCTGCTGGTGAGTTGGGGCATCCCTTCTCAGTGCATCTACTTCGCCACCGATGCGGCTGCTGTTGAGGGACTCCAAGAACAGTTGCTCCGCCAAGGTAAGCGGGTGGCTTGGATAACCGACAGTGGTAGTGATTGCTTGGCTGCCCAGGAGGATCAGGTGGTCATTTCTCTAGGGAGAGGGGATTTTGCAGCGGCCGCCGATGTCATCTTGCACAGCCAGGATCTCCAGCCCCTTGGCTACACCTTTGCCCTGGCCCGGCATACCCTTGCCACTGCATACAAGAGTTTGGCGATCGCTACTCTGCCCAACCTGTTAGTGGTGGCAGTCGGGGCATTTTGGGGACTCAACCCGGTGGCAGCCGCCGCAATCAACGGCAGTTCAGCCATCCTCGCAGAACTGAACAGCCTGCGCTCCCCGAAGCCTAACCTCTTAGAAAACGGGTTTCTTTGAGAAAGAAACCCGTTTTCTTGCAATAAATGTTAATTTTTGTTACAGGGGTCTTGAAAAATTGGCGATTGTCTGCACAAAAGAGTCGCAGTGTCAAGTGGTTCGCGCTCAAATGACATAAATAGCTAAGTACCTAAGCAAAATTAATTACACATTTCGATAAAGCTTTTGCCTCTTGCCTATTGCCTCTTGCCTGTCTTCACTAGGAAATTTATTTTGCATGACTACTTATTATAGTAGCAAGAGGTTTACTGTCGATTACTCACTAAAAAAGGAAAGGAAATAACTATGATACAGCAAGTTAAATTACGTTCTCATCTGGGTGAAGACCGAATATTGCATTTAGATATTCCCGTGGAAGTTAAAGAAACTGATTTAGAGGTGACAGTAACGTTTAAACCAGCACCAAGCTTAGATAAAACTACAACTCAGACACGCACTCATGCTGAATCGATGCGAATTTTTGAAGAGATACATCAACACTATTCGGGGTGGATTTTTAGTGATAGTACAGATTGCTGTGAGAATACAACAGGTGGTTTATGATTGTGTTTATCTGGCTTTAGCAGTGAATAAAAGCTGTCAAGTGGTCACAGCAAATGAACGTTTTTTTAATGCGTTACAGGGAGATAGTTTAGGGTCTTATTTATTTTGGCTAGGGACTTCCAGAAATTACTCATAAACGAAAAAGGCTATTATATTAAATAAATCATCTTAATAAACATGACATCAGAAACCGCCAATTATGATGAACCCTGGAAAGAAGCATTAGGCGAGTATTTTGAAGCGTTTTTACATTCTTTGGCTAAAATCAATATCTAGAAAACGGGTTTCTTTGAGAAACCCGTTTTCTTGTAATAAATGTTAATTTTTGTGATAGCACCCTTGAAAAATTGGGGATTGTTGGGCTAAAACTGTTAGCAATAAACCTTTGCAGTTAATGTCATGACTTCTCCCCTGTTGCCGATTTTTCCTGCT
>NZ_JAQMSY010000035.1:0-14026 GCF_028329095.1 Microcystis sp. CS-574 | reverse complement strand
TAGCCCGATTGCATCGCAAAACACTCTGCTATTCTAAGTCTACAGAAATGTTAGGATACTCTATTCGTTTATTAATTCATTATCTGAAGTTTCAAGAAGTGCCTATTCCTTACTGATTCATAGCTTAATTCAGCAACGCCGAAAATAAAATTAGTGCTGTAGGGTGCGTTCCCTAATGCAAGTCCTGCTACAAAGCGCTCGCTTTTGGGGAACGCACCATGCACATTGATGGCAGCTGTCAGTGGGATGCCGAAGAACGTAGTGTGATCGCCGTTATCTTCTTGATTAAACTTTAAAACTGCCATTGCTTGGGATGGGAACGCCAAGGACGATCGCTTTGGGAAGGATCAATTTTTGGGGAATGGCGATCGCTTTTTTTTCATTAGTTCTAACTCATGCTGATTTTGATATAATAGCCATAATTGGGTTCTTCGGTTTCTGTTATGCAATGTACGGGGGTTATAAGGGACGGAACCCTTATAGAGAAAAACGTTTGGCGATTTTTGTCAATCGTTTTTGATCTAGAGCGAACTAATCAATTAAATCTCTTGCCAGATAAGGATTTAGTTTATTTATGCCACCCTATCGAACCATAAAAAGTAACGAAGAGCCCATAATTGTTTGACATCTTAAGAGAAAAAATCATGATTAGAGCGATTAAACAGAAAGGAATTGTTGGTAGAGAAGGAAAAATAGAGCTTTATTCTGCGGAACTAGAAGAAGGAACGGATGTGGATATCATTATTTTAGTGTCTGATTCTGAACCCGATACAACCGAATATCTTCTTTCAACAGAAGCCAATCAGCGTCAATTATCGGAAGCTATTGACAGAATAGAAAATCAAGAAAACTTAGTGACAATCACCACAAAAGAATGGCGTGAAAAATATAGTATTTGATCCGAAAGCTTTTAAACAATTCAATGAATGGGCGATAGAAAACAAAAAACTCTATAAAAAAATCGTTGATTTAATTGATGATATATTGCGCCATCCCTTCTCTGGAATCGGCAAACCCGAACCCTTAAAACATCAACTCAAGGGTTATTGGTCAAGACGTATTAATGATGAACATCGCTTAGTTTATAAAATTACAGAAACAGAAATTATTATTATCAGTTGTAAATTTCATTATGACTAGGCTCAATGCGATCGCTGTCATCTTCTTGATTAAACTTTAAAACTGCCATTGCTTGGGATAGGAACGTCACTGGCGATCGCTTTTTGGGCTGCAGCAGGAGCGATCGCATCTCTCTTAGGGTAGAACGCCGATGGCAATAGTCAACAGCCTACCGGGAAAAGCTAGATTTTGTCACAAAATTTAGTATTACTTAGTGCTGTGTATAGAGAAGTTGCGAATTGTTAACCCTAGCTTTGCTAGGAACGCAAAATATGATATTGTGACACCAAGTCCGTAAAAAACGGCAAGGTTTTCAGTTTTTTAAAACATCAGGTCGCTACATTCTACAGCTATTTTCCCTCAAAAAAACCGATTTTCTAGGCCTTTCTATGACTTATCTTGTTGAAAATCCTTCTACAACCTTTTATTCCTATACCGATACGGGGGTCGATCCCCTGAAAACCGCTCACGGAGTTTATATCACGGTTCACGGACATTTTTACCAACCACCGCGAGAAAATCCCTATCTAGACAGAATTGAACGGCAACCGAGCGCCCATCCCTTCCACAATTGGAATGAACGCATCCATCACGAGTGTTATCGTGCCAATGCTTTTGCGCGCATTTACAATGACCGGGGGGAAGTGCTCAAAATAGTTAATAACTACGAATATCTCAGCTTTAACATCGGGGCCACCCTCATGTCATGGATGCAATCCCATGATCCCGAAGTTTATCAACGCATCCTGGCAGCGGATCAAAAAAGTTGTCAACGCTTAAACGGTCATGGTAACGCCATCGCCCAGGTCTATAATCATATCATTCTGCCCCTAGCCAACAAACAGGACAAATACACCCAAATTCGCTGGGGAAAAGCCGATTTTCAGCACCGTTTCGGCCGGGATCCCGAGGGAATGTGGTTAGCAGAAACAGCCATTGATTTAGCCACAGTGACAGCTTTAATCGATGAGGGGATTAAATTCACCATTTTAGCCCCTTCCCAGGCCCTGCGCTGTCGTCCTTTCCCTAGCGACCATGATCCCCATCCCCAATGGCACGCGGTGGCCGGAGGTCAAATCGATCCCACCCGTCCCTATCGCTGTTACATCCCCGATGGTCGTTATCTGGATATTTTCTTCTACGATGGTCCAATTTCTCGCGATATGGGCTTTAATGATGTCCTAGCCAGCAGTGATTTTCTCGTCGGTCGTCTGGGACAAGCAATTAAAGGGGATCATCGTCCCTCCCAGTTAATCAGCGTCGCTACCGATGGGGAAACCTTCGGCCACCACAAACGGGGGACAGAGAAGTGTCTTAGCTATGCTTTTACAGAATCTTTCCCTAAAAACGGCTGGACAGTCACCAATTTCGCCCATTATCTCAGTATTTGCCCCCCCACTTGGGAAGTGGAATTAAAACCCGTGACCGCGTGGAGTTGCGTCCATGGCGTAAATCGTTGGCAGGATGACTGTGGTTGCGGGGGAGGGGGAAATTACCAGCAAAAATGGCGTAAACCCCTGCGGGAGTCCCTAAATTGGCTCAGAGATGAGTTAATTAAGGTCTATGAGATTCAAGGACAGGAATTTTTCCGCGATCCTTGGCAGACAAGGGATAACTACATTGCAGTTATTTTAGATCGATCCCCAGACGCGATCGAACATTTCCTGGCTGTGCATCAAAGTCGTACCCTGAGTAAAAGCGAGAAAATCGATGCTTTGCGTTTATTAGAAATGCAAAGACAAGCTTTATTGATGTTTACCAGTTGTGGCTGGTTTTTTGAGGAAATTTCTCGACCTGAAGGTACGCAAATTTTGAGATATGCTGGCCGGGCCCTGGAATTAGCTGGAGAAGTGGCCGGAATTCAATTAGAAATGAATTTCCTCAGTCGTCTAGCTTTCGCCCCCAGTAACGTTAAGTTATATCAAGATGGGGCTGATGTCTATCGACAATTGGTCACTTCTGCGCGGGTCGATTTGGAACGGGTGGCGGCCCATTACGCCATTAGTTCCCTATTTACCAATTATCCCAGTCATCATCGGATTTATTGTTACAATGCCCGTCAATTAGATTATCAAAAACAAGCGATCGGGTCTTTAACTTTAGCGGTGGGACAGGTGGAATTAACCTCGGAAATTACCCAAGAAAGTGAACATTTTGTCTTTGCTGTTCTACATTTAGGAGGTTGGGATTTTTACTGCTGCATTCAACCGTTTAACAGTCGGTTAATCTATACCAATCTTAAGGATCATCTCTTTGAATCTTTACAACAGGCCAGTGTTTCGACCATGATCGTAGAAATGGGGCGCGGATTGGGAGAAAACTTCTTTGCGTTACCCCATCTTTTTGCCGATGAAAGACACCGAATCATGCAGAAGGTGACAGCCGAAACTAAAAAACGTCTCGATCAATTATACACCCAAGTTTATCGGGATAATTACGGCATTTTAGCGGCTTTCCAACGGGATGAGCTGCCCGTACCTCCAGAGTTACAGGTAGCGGCCGATATTGCCATTTCTCACCGTTGTTTACAGGTGATTAATGCCCTAGAAAAGGATTTTGAGCATCGGCAAGTGACGGAGAATAATCTCGATCAATTATTTGCTATTGCTAAGGAAGCCAATCATTTACACTGTCAATTAAACATCCCCGAAGCGCGTCAAATCTTAGAAAGTCTGCTCTGGCAATCTCTTGGGAAATTATTACACGATGGTGATCCTTTAACGGCGGAGGAGGATACTCGCCTAATCACCCGTTTAATTGAAGTTAGCCAACAATTAAAGCTAGGATTATCCCTCGATCGCTCTCAGGAGTTATACTATTATTATTTCCATGATCGTCTAGTTCCTAATTCTTTGCGGTCTAATTCAATAGGTGCTGCCTGTCCCTGGCCGATGACTCAATTAAAGTGGTTATTACTATTAGGACAGGTGTTAAAAGTTGATGTGAGTATTTGGCTGTGAAATCAGTCAAAGGGTGGGCAATGCTCACCCTTTAATGATTAAGTGGGTTATACTAAATCCGGTTATTAAAAACTGATTATTTATTCCCCCTTTTGCCCCTTGCCTCTTGCCTTTTGCCCGTCCTGATATATAGCCTATACTCAACGGATTTAGTATTAGGTGATGATTGCCCTAGAACTCAGGTTAACCCAGAGACTAAACCCTTAGATTTATAATGGATCATAAGTCTCTCATCGAAGGTTTACATGACTATCACGCCGATTTATACCGCCTCAGCCAGCACAGTAACCCAGTATCCCGATGCTTTTGGGCGTTTTGGACGCTACGGGGGCAAATACGTCCCAGAAACCCTGATGCCAGCCTTAAGTGAACTAGAAACGGCCTATAATCAGTATAAGGACGACCCCGATTTTCAAGAAGAATTAAATCAACTGCTCAAGGATTACGTCGGCAGACCTAGTCCCTTATATTTTGCCGAACGTCTCACCGCCCATTATGCCAAAACGGACGGTACTGGGGCGCAAATTTACCTAAAACGGGAAGATTTAAACCATACTGGGGCCCACAAGATTAATAACGCCCTTGGTCAGGTTTTATTAGCCAAACGCATGGGTAAAAAGCGAATTATCGCCGAAACCGGGGCAGGACAGCACGGCGTGGCCACCGCTACGGTTTGCGCTCGTTTTGGTCTAGAATGCGTGATTTATATGGGAATTCACGACATGGAACGCCAAGAACTCAATGTTTTTCGCATGAGACTGCTTGGCGCAACGGTGCAACCCGTGGCCGCCGGGACGGGAACCCTGAAAGATGCCACCTCGGAAGCGATTCGCGACTGGGTAACAAATGTGGAAACTACTCACTACATCCTCGGTTCTGTGGCCGGTCCCCATCCCTATCCGATGATGGTGCGCGATTTTCATGCGGTTATTGGTCAGGAAACTCGTCAGCAAAGTCTGGAAAAATGGGGCGGTTTACCGGATATTCTCCTCGCTTGCGTGGGGGGTGGTTCTAATGCTATGGGTTTATTTCATGAGTTTGTTAAAGAAACTGCCGTGCGTTTAATTGGTGTTGAAGCCGCAGGGGAAAGTATCGCCTCTGGAAAACACGCCGCCACCCTTACCCAAGGTCAACCGGGGGTTCTACATGGGGCAATGAGTTATTTATTACAAGATAGCGAAGGTCAAGTTATCGAGGCCCACTCCATTAGTGCCGGTTTAGATTATCCCGGAGTCGGGCCAGAACATAGCTTTTTAAAAGATAGTGGTCGCGCCGAATATTACAGTGTTACCGACAAGGAAGCACTAGAAGCTTTTCAACGAGTTTCCCGTTTAGAAGGGATTATTCCGGCCCTAGAAACTGCCCACGCTTTAGCTTATTTAGAAACTCTTTGCCCGCAAGTAAGTGGTAGTCCTCGCATTGTTATTAATTTCTCTGGACGGGGTGATAAAGATGTGCAATCGGTGGCTAAATATTTATCGATGAATGGTTAACAGTGAGCAGTTATCAGTTAACAGTTATCAGAGGGACAGCTATTGTGCATCTAAATTTTATATTCATTTTGACCTATTCTCTGTTCTAGACTAGCTTAATATGAAAAGTTCTTTTAAGAAGGGTTATCAGTTAGGAATTTTGATGCTTGTATCGACAAGTTTAATGGCCTGTAGTGCCTTAAACTATAGCTCTTTTACGGAACTTGTACCATCTTTCTCTCCCGCTCCTTCTCCCTCTCCTTTAGATGCGGCAACTTTACTTGTTTTAGAGAATAAAATCTATCAACAGGTAAATCGCTATCGTCAATCTCGCAATTTATCTCCCCTACTGTTAAATCGGGCAATTTCGCAACAAGCAAGATTACATAGCCAACGTATGGCCTCGGGTTTAGTTCCTTTTAGTCATCAAGATTTTGACAAAAGAGTGCAAACTATTGGCGTTTCGGTTCCCTATGAAGCGGTGGGGGAAAATCTGGCAGTTAATCAAGGTTATGATGACCCAGTAATGATTGCTGTGGATGGTTGGATTAAAAGTCAAGGTCATCGGGAAAATATGAAGGGAGATTTTGATAGTACTGGGATTGGAGTAGCGACGGATAATCAAGGAAAATTGTACTTTACTCAAATATTTTTAAAACGTCAATCCGCTCCCGTTTCTACTAATCCCCTTAGCTACGATTCTATCGGGAATCAATCTTTTTTTATTACCCTCGAAGAAAACACTAATTATCAAGTTAATCGCTACCGAATTTCTCAAAATTTACCGCCCCTACGTCTCGATGCTCGTATTAGTCATGAAGCGCGCTTATTTAGTCAAAAAATGGCCAATAAACAGGCTCCTTTTAGTCATGATGGTTTTGAGGGAAGAGTCAAGGCAGTACAAAGGAAGATTCCTTTAGAAAAAATGGGCGAAAATTTGGCTTTTATGAAGGGATATCCTGACCCCGTTAGCGTTGCCGTCAAGGGTTGGATTAATAGCCCCGGTCATCAAAAAAATATGGTTGGTGATTATAATCTTACCGGTATCGGTATCGCTAAAAATAATGCTGGTGAATATTATTTTACACAACTTTTTGTTAAAAAGCGTTGACAAAATGGTCATGATGATATTTAAATTTAATTATCAGTTTTTAACATCAGTTATCAGTTATCAGTTATCAGTTATCAGGGAAATAAAGGCAGTCGTGCGATAGGCAAAAGCATGACAAATTTCCCTCCTGTCTCCTATCTCCTATCTTCTAACTATATGAACTTAGACAATTTTCAAGTGTGCGATCGAGATTTAAGCGATGACCTATTATCCCGTTATCTAGGGGTTAATTCGATCGCTGTAGATACAGAAACTATGGGATTAATCCCAGGACGAGATCGACTGTGTTTAATTCAACTCTGTGATCCCAGTGGTTTTGTCACCGCTATTCGCATTTTTAGGGGGCAAACAGAGGCTCCTAATCTCAAAAAGGTCATGGAGGATGAGCGGATAGAAAAAGTCTTTCATTTCGCCCGTTTTGATGTGGCTCAATTGTCCCAAACTTTTGGCATTGCGACTCAACCGATTTTCTGTACCAAAATCGCCAGTAAACTGGCTCGGACTTATACTAGCAGTCACGGTTTAAAAAGTCTCGTGCAGGAATTAGAAGGCATAGAATTAGACAAAACCGCTCAAAGTTCTGATTGGGGAAATGCCGTTAATCTTACCCCAAAACAACTGAGTTATGCCGCCAACGATGTGCGCTATTTACTCTCAGTGCGAGATAAATTAATTGTGATGCTGCAAAGAGAAGAAAGATGGGAATTAGCCCAAAAATGCTTTAGTTGTATCCCCATCTTCACCGCTTTAGATTTACAGCAGTATAAAGATATATTTGAGCATTAGTCAGCAAAAGTTACGGTCTATTTAATAAGTAAATAGAAGATAAATTTTGTCTTTTATCCCCCCTGCCCCCCTTGATAAGGGGGGTGCCGATAGGCGGGGGGATCGCCCTTAATAAGGGGGTATCTGACAATTTTTAACACCCACCTACTTAGTATGATTGACTCCCAATCGAACTTTAAAAACCCAGTTATGGATTGTTTCTCCCCACTTCCCACTTCCCTCACTGATGACTGATCACTGATCACTGAAAATACTTCCTAGGGCTAAAAGCTGCCAAGATCAGAAAAAAGACCGCTATGATCGAAAATGGAAATCATCGTCATTGGTAGAGAATAGGTAAAAAATCTATGACATCTTATGCGGCCTCCTCTGCACGAGCCGAAATGAGCGAACTTCGGCGCCTAAAAACCCTGCTACCCCCAGAATTACAAAGCTGGGTAACGGTAGAAGGTTCCACAGAGATTAACCCCCCCCTGATCCGTTGTGAAGAAATTGGCAGAGATGAGGTAGAAATTCAGATAGATTTGGCAAAATGGGAAAATTTAGCCATCGATCAGCGTAATTTGCTCTTTTGGCATGAAGTGGCCAGGATTCAAAATGATAGTATTCCCCGGGAAGGCTGGGAAATGGCCGCCCTCGCTATTGGTTTAGGTGGTGCGGTGGGGGAATTATGGGTACAGGACGGTTTATTATTGCTCTTGGCCATGGGATTATGTGGGATTTCTGGTTATCGTCTCTGGCGCAAAAATAATGGCGATAAAATTCTCAAAGAAGCGATCGAAGCCGATGAAAAAGCGATCGCCTTGGCCACTCGTTTCGGTTATTCTCTTCCCAACGCCTACAAGAGCCTAGGCAGTGCCTTTAAAACCCTAATCGAACAAACACCTAACCGTCGTCTGCGTAAGCGTTATGAGACCCGTTTAGATGCCCTAAGGAAGAGTGCGGCGAAAGCGAAATCCCAAACTCAAGGCCGTCCGCCTTTAGGTGAGATTCGTTAGCCGATAATCACAGGTAATCTGTGACATTGCCCATTGGTATTTGGGGAAAAGTGTAGTAAACATTTAAATGGGTCATCAGGCCTTGTTCATCTATCAAATCATCTTTTTGTGTCGATGACTTCCCAAATCCCTGAAACGCGTTTTCTGATCATTCCGATGGAGTATCCCATTTTGCGGATACCCGATCGCTTGACTGTCCTGGAAGCATTACAGTTCAAGGATATCTTTCACCATCTCATCACCCAAACACCCACTCCCGAAAAAGTCATTCTCGATTTCAATGCCACTCAATTTATGGATAGTAGTGGTGTGGGTGCTTTGGTGCATAATCTCAAAGCGGCCAGGGCAGAAAATATCGAGTTAGTGCTGGTTAACGTCCATCCCCCAGTGATGGGGGTTTTATTGATTACGGGACTAGATCAATTATTCACTTTTCAAACCCCCCCCCTAGCACCCCAAGAAAATGGCTTTACTGCCACTGAAAACCATCTACTGAAAACCCATCCCTCGATTCGTAGTTGGTTAAAGCGCGGTCTTGACCTTGTTGGTGGGATCGTGGGTTTATTGATCACGGGGGTTATTTTTGTCCCCATTGCTATCGCTATTAAGTTAGATAGTCCGGGTCCGATTTTTTTTAGTCAAACCCGCTGCGGTTGGTTGGGAAAGCAATTTAAGATTCTTAAGTTTCGTTCCATGTGTGTGGATGCAGAAGCACTCAGGGATAAAATCCCCAATCAAGCGCAGGGAGCTTTTTTTAAGAATAAAAATGATCCCCGGATTACCCGGGTAGGAAAATTTTTACGTCGCACCAGTTTAGACGAATTCCCCCAGTTTTGGAATGTGATCATTGGTGAAATGAGTCTTGTTGGCACTCGTCCTCCCACCCCCGATGAAGTGGAACGCTACGATGTTCCCCAATGGCAACGTTTAGATGTAAAACCCGGTATGACGGGAGAATGGCAGGTGAATGGTCGCTCTCAGGTGCATAATTTTGAAGAGGTAATTCAACTAGATTTGCGCTATCAAGAAAATTGGAGTTTAAGCTACGATCTACGACTGATTTTTAAAACAATTTTGATTCTCTTTCAAAAAAACAGTGGTGCCTTCTGAAGTCTTAATTTCCCCTTCTTTCCCCCTTCAATTCCATCTACAAGTCCGGACGGAATTGGCAGCTCTAATCCCAGTCCTACAATGGTTTGAATCCCACGGCTGCCCTTTTTTACCTGAGTCGGTGCTTTGGCAGTGTAAGGTGGCTTTAGCAGAAGGATTTACTAATACTGTCCGTTACGCTCACAAAAATTTACCCCCAACTACACCCATCGATCTAGAATTAACTTTTTCGTCCCATTCTCTAGAAATAAAAATATGGGATCACGGTCAACCTTTTGATCTGCAAGCAAAACTTGATTCTCCACAACAAGATCCCGTCGCACCTTTGGAAATGGAAAGCGATCGAGGATTACTTTTGATGCGTTCTCTTACTGATACTTTACAATATATCCGCACTGGCGAAGGGAGAAACTGTTTAATTCTCCAGAAAAGTTTTTAAGTCAATTTATCCCCTGCTAGAAACTCTGTCCATAGCACAGGTTTCCAGACGAGAAAAAAGAATTATCCCACCCCCCACACCCCACACAAGGGTGGGGAGATGTCCAGGGGGTGCTTTGAGAGAGAAAGTAATTTGATCGTAGTATAACCACTTGTTATTAACTCGCCAACCGACTTTTGACCCAAAATCGTTCCATTTTTGTCGATCATAATTGCCGCTTCCTCCCAAACTTTCATAGATTCTTTTCTGAACAGATAGACCAAATTTTCCCTGACTATATTGTAACCAGAGTTGATTGATAATGGCTAAATCTTCACAGGGAAAGTTATCTATATCTTCTATCTTAAGATATTTTTCTTTAGTTCGATCAGCAACTTTTAAGAATAGATGAGCCGTTTCTTGATCTGCCTCTTGCCATTTTTCTTGCGCTAATAAATCCCGCAGATTGATGTAATCAATTGCCTTGGCACTTTTGAGGTTAATTTCCTCCCTAGTGGCAACTGGAAAAACTGATAAAACCGTTTCTTGAATTGTGTCCTGTGATCGGGGTTTTGGCGGAATCACTACGGCTAATTTTACCGCTAACTCTTGCAGGACTTCTCCGGCTGATTGATAACGTTTTTTGGTGCCAAATTCAATTAATTTATCTAAAATTTCGCCTAATTCAACACTAACAGGATTATTAATCAGGTGCTGTCTCCATACCCATTCATGTTCACTCACATCGAATAATTCAAAGGGAGATATTCCCGTTAATAAATAGATACAAGTGACTCCCAAACTATATAAATCACTGCTATTAATTGCTTTGCCATTGCCTTGTTCTGGAGCGATATATCCCGCCGAACCGATCACTGTTCCTGTTAGAGAAAGATTAGCAATGGTTATAAATTTAGAGGCACCGAAATCCACTAAAATTATTTTATTATCGCTGGGTCTCCTAATTATATTAGCTGGTTTAATATCTCGATGAATGACTCTTTTGGCATGGATAAAATCAAGAATTGGCAAAATTTCTAATAAAAGATGTTTGATCTTTTCTTCATTGAAAACTCCTTCGCTTTGTAATTCTTGTTCTAGATTTTGTCCTTCAATATATTCTTGAACAAGATATTGTCGCCCATCATTGCTGGTAAAATAGGCATAGAGCGAGGGAATTTGTGGGTGTTGACCGAGATTATCTAAACTAATCGCTTCTTCTCTAAATAATTCCGCAGCTTTCTTGAGAGCATTACTATCTTGAGCGCTAGGAAAAAATTGTTTAATCACACAATAAGGTTGAGAAGGTTTATCCTTATCAATTGCTTGAAAAGTTTTACCGAAACCTCCTTGACCAATTAATTTTATAGCACGATAACGATCTTTTAGTAATAATTGAAAGCGACATTTTTGACAGAATTTATCCGTAGGATCATTGTTATATAGACAATCGGGATTAAGACATAAACTCATTGTTAGTTCAAACAGGGATAGGGAAGCTGTTTCAGTAAACTGATAACTGATAACTGATAACTAAATCGAGGTTTCTTCCTCTAGCCAAATTTCTGGCTGTTGATTTAATAAAAGCTGGGCTGCCTCTAACATATCATCAACAATATCGCGCAAATCTTTCTTATTATCGATATAAGCTTTTAACGCTTCCATCGGATCTAATTGATTACCCACCCCTAATTCCGGTAAACGGGGACGGGTTAATTGACTAATTAATTCCGCCCGAATACTATAACTATGGGCAGTTTTTAACGCTTCGTCAAGCTGATTGGTGTTAATTAGTTCTAATTGCTCACTGCGAATTTTATAAACTAAGCGGATAACTGCTTCCTGAATATCGTGTTTTTTGAGAGCTTTCAGCAATTCTTTTTGGGGGTTTTCTGCCTCGGAAACATCCACTTCGATGGAACGGAAAGGACGCACGGGTAAAGGACAAAATTCCCATTTAACCTCTCCTTTAGCCACTTCTATTAAAACATAGCCCTTATCTTCTTTTTCCTCGCTAAAATCCACTCGATCGATGCTCCCCGGATAGACAATGGGCGGATCATTGCTAGGATTAAGATTTTGATGTTTGTGAACATGACCGAGGGCAACATACTCGAATTGTGGACGATGTAGTAGCGATAAAGGCACGGTAAAACCTTTACCAACCGCTAAAAGTCTTTCTGCTCCTAGACTAGCTCGATCAGCCATTAAATGGGCTAATAAAACTGTTGGTACACTTGTATCTAATTGGCGAATTTCTCCTTCTAACACCGGTTCCAAACGGTTAATTAATAATTCATTTACCCCACTCAAGGATAAACCCTCGGTTTCGGGACGGGTTAAGAGAGTGGCGCGGGTTAACCAGGGTAAAGTAATTACTTGGATATCGCCGTTGCGGGTGGTGATGCGATGGGTGGTCAAGCGATCGCCAACAATAAACCCCGGCACCGCTAGGGTACGATAGATGGAGAGACTGACACCGCCATTACCATGAGAATGTTGATCGTGATTACCCACTAATAACACTGTCGGGATATTAGCATCGGCAAGACGACGGAATTGACTGGCAAAAGCTTCGTGAACAAAAGGAGGAGGAGTGGCATCGGGAAAGGCATCTCCCCCAAAAAGCACTAGATCCACAGGGGTGGCAATAGCCCGATCGATACAGAGGCTTAAACTGCCCATAAAATCCTCGAAACGAGTATTTAATCCCGTTTTTGGATTTAAACGTCCATGGGAAAAACCGCTCCCCATGTGAATATCCGATAAGTGCAGTATTTTAATCATAGTAAAGGAAAAACAGGCGTAATTAAGTACACCTGTTCGGGATTATTTTCCTAATTTTTTATCGCCATCTTGACGACGGCGATCGCGCCATTCTGTAGTCGTCAGGTAGAGAATGCCACCACTGACGATAACGAGGAGAATTAAGGCGACTAGAAAGAGAGTGTTCAGAATCAAGGATGTTTCCATGGTATCTATAGATTACCTAGAAACCGTTACGACCCCAAACCACCATGGCGATCGACCAAGTGAACAGGGCGAGAATGCTAACCCAACCAAGTGTCAAAATATCCATAATTGCCTTTGTTAAACGAATTACTTGCGAGTTGACACTCTCCGCCCTAAAAGTGCGGAGATTCTTGGGCTGAATCTTGCCGCTACTAGCAAAGCTAATTTTGGTCTTACAGTTTCATGTCTAGTCCGACTACACCTACAAGGTAAGCACTCTTAAAGACTACTCCCCAAGCGTAAATTTCTGTGTGTCCCACAGTATTTAATTGTTTTTCGCTCTTACCATGTGGACTTACGATGAAAGCTTTTGTACCAGTGATGGTTAGAGATTTAGGGATTACGGAGTGTCGCTTGTTTCCTGCGTTCCCAAAGTCAACGACTCAATTTAATGCTAACATAAAGTCGCCCTAAAGGGCGAGGTTTTCAACCCAAATTTTCGATAATACTTCATCAGTGACTCCGTTTTAGAGAGGCGATCGTGCAAATTACGCTCAAGGAAAGAATCGAATCCATACAGGTGGGGAGTATCTCGGCGCTGGCTTTCCTGGTTCCCTATCTGCTATTTTTAACTGTTGATCGACTATTTTTAGGGGGATCGCTTACAGTAATTGGCGCTTTTGTCAAGATATCCGGGGCGATAATTAGCGGATTTCTCTTCGGTGTCACCTATCGTTATGTCGTCCGTAACGACGATAATCCCCATCTCAAAGATGGTACAGTAGCAGCTTTTGCCCTAGTCCGCGGCCTAGTTCCCCTACAATTATCCACAGACTTGCTCGCTGACAGTGGGCAATTAAGTCTCTTTCTGGGAGAGAGCTTTATCTGTTTTTTATCCTCTCGTCTGCTCTTAGAGTTGACTAAGCTGCGTCAATAATCGATCATCTTTTTGCCTATCGGGAGTCAGGAGTCAGGAGATAGGAGTCAGGAAATAGGGTGATAAGGTTTTGGGGTGATAGGGTGATGAGACAACTTCCCCACACCCCACACCCCACACCCCACACCCCACACCCCACACCCCACACCCCACTTCCCCACAC
>NZ_JAQMSY010000034.1:0-16891 GCF_028329095.1 Microcystis sp. CS-574 | reverse complement strand
TCTGGTATTTGTCTTGACCATCGAATAGGTAAAGGTTCTGTGCATTTAGCTAAATAGATTTGTTTGTCTTTAAATTTAAAAGCAGATTTGGTAAATTCGGCACTTCCTCCTTGATGTTTTTTCTTAAAGTTAGGATACTTATTACGACCAGCAAAGAAATTAGTGAAAGCTGTTTGTAGGTGTCTTAACCCTTGTTGTAAAGGTACACAGCTTACTTCATTGAGAAAGTTTAATTCTTCTTGCTTTTTCCAATCGGTTAGCATTGAAGAAGTTTGAGCGTAGCCTACTCTTTCTTGCTTTTCGTACCAAGCTTGTGTTCGTTCGTGGAGAGCTTTGTTGTAAACTAATCTTACACAGCCCAAAGTGCGCCGCAATAGCGACTCTTGTTTTGGTGTGGGGTAAAATCGGTAAGAATAGGCTTTTTCCATATCTCACATTTTAGCATATATTTCGTAAACGATGCTCATATTTAACAGTAAAGCCGTCGTAGAACGACGGGGTTTCAGAACCAAATTTTCGATGAAGGTTTAACAAGGTTTTACCTATAATGTCGGCTTGAAGGAACTCTCGGTTTCACCTCGGAGATGAAAGGTTCCGCCAGCATAGAACAGCGAAGCACGACAGTGTCAACTGATAGGCTGCCACTAGATAGCGAAGCTGTTCGTAATTTAAATTGCTTGTTGAGACGAGGCAAAAGACAAGAGGCAAAAGGCAACAGTAAAGGGATTGGGGGAAGTTCGGCTAATCTAAGAATAAGCGGTTTAAATCCTTCCTAACACTAGATAACGAAAAATATACTCAACTATCTCTAAATAATTCTCGGTAGTTTCTAGAGACTCACCCCACACCGTCACGCCATGGTCAGAAATCAGTAAAGCGGGAATTTCTGGGGGGAAAGTTGAGAATCTACTTTCTATTTCTGCGGCAATTTTCGGCACATCGAGATAGTTAGCAAAAACTGGCATAAATACTCGGGGATTTTCTACCCAAATACCTAAACCTTTCAACATTTCTAAGGGAGGTAACGATAACTTACCCAGATAAGCAAAACGGCAAACTAAATTCGCTTCCACCGAGTGGACATGATAACAAGCTTGCGCTTGGGGAAAGAGACGATAAATCACCTGATGAATGCTAGTTTCGGCCGAAGGACGATTATCCCGATGAGCTAATTCTCTGACTTTTCCCGTCAGATCCACGCGCACAAAATCCTGTTCTGTGAGTTTACCTTTACTTTTACCACTGGCAGTAATCCAAAAACTATGATCATCAACTTTAGCGGACAAATTACCTGCCGTGCCAAGCATCCAACCCAGTTGATAAAATCTTCGGGCAGCTGCCACTAGAGATAAACGAGGATCACTCATGGTTTTTAGAGATATGGTGGATAGGGAGTAACTATTATAACAAGTTGAAGCCCGCAGACGACCCACTCCTCAGCATAGCGGGTTGAGGTAGTTTATTCCGGATAATCTCGCTCAAAACTAAAGCCAAGGCAGAATAGAGTGAGGAACCGGTGAGTCAAAAAGAAAATTTAACCGTGGCAATGTGTTGGGAGTGTGTTAGGTTAAAGATAATTGCAGCTTTGATGAATCGAGGGTTGAGCCGTGAATAACAACTTTTTCCGCAGCTATTCTGTCAATGATTCTGGTTTGGGTTGTTTCTTATCTTTGATTTTAGTCGGATTGTTGTTAGGCTCGATCGGACTGGGTTGGTTAGTCAATAGTTTTTTAATTCTCGTGGCATTCCTGATATTTTCCCCTGTGATTGCTTGGGGAATTTTTCGCTGGTGGTTGCGACGCAATTTAGTTGAAGATAGCTGTCCCGTCTGTAGCTACGAATTTACGGGTTTTAATCGCACGGAATGCCAATGTCCTAACTGTGGTGAACCATTAAAAGTGGCAGGGGGTAAGTTTATTATTCTCACCCCTCCCGGTACGATCGATGTACAGGCGATCGAAGTACCTAGCCAACAGTTAGAAGATTAGGGTCAAACCATCACCATCTAGGCACGCGCACCAAACTGAAAGCGGGGGTTCTGAATTTTAACAATAACAGCAGTCCCAGCAGGTGAATTGACCAATGAACGAGAACTAAGCCCCAAATAATTGCAAAAATCAAACTACTAACGGCAAGAGCTTTAAAAATATCATTATCGGTCTTTTGATACCAGAGAAGACTAAGGAAGGAAAGCAGTAGGAGTAGAAGCGGAAAAAGTGGGGAGAACATGGGGATCACCATTGGGTGAGGGGACTGTTTTCACATCCATAGCCTATCATTTTCCCTTGACGGCTACGGGTAGCAGCGGTTACATTCTTCCCTATTTGTCATAAATCTTTAGAATCAAATGAAAAAGTTTACAAGCCAGTCTTTTAGCCTAAAGGTGGCGCGACAATCATCCTCATTGTAACGTAAAATAGCCGCCAATAAAGTCCGATCTCCTGTTTTTAACCACTGGTCATACCACCAAACGCATTGATCCCCGCTTACTCCTCGATCGCGCCATTGAAAGCCAATCCAGTTAGCCAGGGATTTTAAAGAATAACTTTCCACGGGAAAAGTTACCGAGTTAACTACATGATAGTGCAGATCAAAACAGCGAGAAACTAACTGATTAATCAAAGAAGAAGGGGTTTTATAAAGATAACCTAATCGTTTAATTGTTTCCACTTCGTACTCAGAAAAGTGAAAAATTGGTGCTTGATAATCCTGCATGACTAAGGTTAAAAATTCCTGCCAAATCCTGCCTTCATCTTCTGGCTTTTCTGCCAAAAAGGGATAAAATTGCTGGGTATTAACTCGATGGTCAACCCGTAAAACCCCCAAAAGATAATCTAAATTCTGTTCTGGTTCCGCTTCGATGTCAAAATAAAATTCAATCTCGGCCCTCGGTAGGGGGGACAAATAGGCAGTTTTGCCGTTGCTTTTGCGAAAGGCCCGATTTTCAATAATTGCTTGGGCCTGTAATTGTAACTGATTAGCCACCTCTAACCCCATCCCCTCCCGCGTACGAGTAGGACAGGTAAGTGCCAGGGATTCCATGGTGGAAACCCCCAAAGACTGTAAAAATTGGTAACGACTGGGAGTTACCCCCGGGACTAAAGAAAGATGTTGACTCGCTTGGGCGATACCATAACAGTGACTATACCAATGACATAAACTGCAACGCTGACGCGAGATGAAAACTTCTGGTTCTTGCCGATTAATCACCATTTCGCCGAACTTTTTGATTATTTCCTCTAGTTTAGTTAACCAGAGATTCAATTCCACCCGATAGCGATTATGACGACGTAGGACAATTTCGGCATAACTGGGAAAAACTCCCTGCATACTGGCTAATAAATAGGCGTAAAAAGTAGCCAGCATCTTATATTCAGGCTTAGGACGGCGACCGAGTTGAATATTGAGGGGATAATAAATCCAATCGCCAAATTTCGACTCTCCTGTCTGTTTAATTAATAAATGGGGGGAACCGGTTAAAGAGACGGGATAGCCGGATTGTAAAAGGACTCCGTGATAAATACAGGGTACCCCCTGACCCATCAAAGCTTCCGTTTCCCTAGCGGCGGCTAAAATATCCGTGCTGGGAGTAGTCAGGGAACAATAATCGGGATAGGAGTCTTGCAGGACTTTTTTAACGTGACTTTGACTCTCCTGACGCAATTTAAGCAAAAAATCTCGCTCAGGGTCTTTTTCTTGGCTATTGCCGTAGAGATTTAAAAACCCACGGCGTTGACAACGTTGGTAGTCTAGAAGTAGATCATCGGTCAGTAGCATTATATACAAGGAGAAAAGTTAAGCTTTCCTGGACCAGTGAGTTGACACTCCCATCGCAATCATGCGAGGGATTCTTGGTTGATTGACTTAAGTTGTCTTGGTAGGAGTTCGGTAAGGCTCACTCGAGCCGTATTACTACCAACCAAGATAGAGCTTAAATCTCCCCAAACTGAGCGCAAGTCGAGGTGCCAGTTTCCAATATGCCCTATCGTAGCTTTTTTGAGTATATTTAATGCCGCCATCTTGTCCCTATCTTCCATATACCCACACAAACAAACATGAGTTCTGACTGATAGAGACTTTTTGACTAACCGACCACAGTTAAGGCATTCTTGACTTGTATAGGCTAGATTAACTGCAATAGTTAATCGGCGATATTTAATACCAAAATACTCAAGCCATTTTCTTAATGGCGACCAACCTGCGTCATTAATACTCTTGGCTAGTTTTTGATTACGCACAAGGTTTTTGACTTTTAAATCGACCTGAGCTATCAAGTTGTTTGACTGAATTAAACGGAGTGCCAATTTTTTAGCAAACTCTTCTCGCTGCCTACTTACTTTAAAATCTCCCTTGGCGTACTTTTGTCTAGCTTTTTTGTAGTTATTGACTGCTTTTGTCTTCTGTTAAACTTTTTCGACTTTCTTCTATTCAGTTTATTAAGGCGTTTTTCTGATTTTCGATAATACTTAGGAGGCTCTACTGTATTCCCGTTGCTGTCAGCATCAAGATCTTTTAGTCCCACGTCTAAACCTACACATTTTTTAGTAGGCTCTAATTGTGGGGTTATATCTCTAATATCGAGTTTTAGCATTAGCTGGCAGTCGAAATGTGTCGAAGTGCTGTTCTATACTGGTTGGCCTTTCATCCCTCGGTAAAACCCTGTCCATTAGTCACATCTTTCTTAACATTTCAACCCTTTGTACCACAGCGCTTTCAAGATTCGGTTAACAATCTGTAATATTCCTTGTTGACACCCTTACTGACAAAGAAAAAACTGAAATCAAGTCAGGATAAGGGTTGGAGTGCTTACTGACAAAATTGTTAAGAAAGTTATCCATAAGGGATAGGGTAAAACCGAGGGTTCCTTCAAGCCGACATTTTAGGTAAATATTTAGTAAGCAGAAATTAATCATCCCTCTTCGGTCTTAATCTTAAGTAACAGTGAAAAGTTCTAGCGGATTGGGTTAAGATCGAGACGTAACCCGAAAAAAATTGCAACAGGAATCGGTGGAAACCCCTCCGGTGGGTTATTAACGGAAATTTTTTTACTGGCAATCCCTATGAACTATCATCCGCCCTCACAGCCCCTGCCCGCCCCCTGTATTATTGATTCTGGCGTGGTCATCGCTAAAGAAGATATGCGTCGTCTCCTCGATGATATCGGACGAGTTCGCTACATCCATAGTCTCGAAGGGGTGATTCAGAGTGAAGGAGAGGGATGGATAGTGGAAGTTTTCGCCGATTATCAGCAAAGCACCCTAGTTGCTAACTACAGTCTTTATCTGAATACCTATAGCTTCGATTATCTGCGTCTAACCCGCTCTCCCGACGGTGAAACCTATTTTGATCTGGTTCAAGACAATCGGCAATTACGGCTAATTCCCCTGAGTAATCCACTGCAAGATCCCGATATGAAAGCCCGTCTCAATGCCGATACCCTTGAAGCTATGGTTACTCAGGTTCTTTCTGCTAAGTGGGATGTGCAGTTTGAAGACGAAGACGACAACGATTGCCCCTTTTAGGCAGCGAGCAAAAATACTGATAACCGATAACTGATAACTGAAACAGTGGGATTTTCCTTTGAATTAATCGCCCAGTGTCCCCAAACTGGTGCGCGGGTTGGGGTTTGGCATACTCCCCACGGACCGGTAGAAACACCCCGTTTTATGCCTGTGGGAACTTTGGCCACAGTGAAAGGTTTGACCCCCGCTCAAATCGCCAGCACGGGAGCGCAAATGATTCTCGCTAATACCTATCACCTGCATCTGCAGCCCGGAGAAAGTATCATCGAGAAAGCGGGAGGTTTACACGATTTTATGGCATGGAATCAGCCAATATTAACAGATTCGGGTGGATTTCAGGTATTTAGCCTTAGTCAACTGCGGCAAATTAAAGAGTCGGGAGTCACCTTTCGATCGCCCCGGGACGGTAGAATAATCGAAATCACGCCAGAAAAATCGATTCAGATTCAAAATGCCCTCGGTGCTGATGTGATTATGGCCTTCGATGAATGTCCCCCCACGGGAGTCAGTCATGAGACCATGAAAGCATCTATAGAACGCACCTATCGCTGGTTAGAGCGCTGTCTGACGGCCCATCAACGACCTCAAGAACAGGCTTTATTCGCCATAGTCCAAGGGGGAATCTATGAGGATTTACGGGCAGCGGCGGCGCAATCTTTAGTAAAACTCGATTTACCCGGTTATGCCATCGGTGGCGTGAGTGTGGGGGAAGAAACGAGCCTAATTCATCGCATTGTCCAGATAACTGCCCCTTTACTCCCCGAAAATAAACCCCGTTACCTGATGGGAGTGGGAACCTATCGAGAAATGGCCAAGGCGATCGCTAGTGGCATAGATCTGTTTGATTGCGTTATTCCCACCCGTTTTGGTCGCCATGGCACAGCTTTGGTGCGGGGAGAGCGTTGGAACCTCAAAAATGCCCGTTTTAAGGAGGATTTCGCCCCTTTAGACGAGACTTGTCCCTGTTACACCTGTCAACACTTTAGCCGTGCCTATCTGAATCATTTAATTAAATCGGGGGAAATGTTGGGTTATATTCTCTTATCTCTGCACAATATCGCCGAATTAATCAGATTTACCCGTGAAATTCGTCAATCTATCTTAGGGGGGACTTTTGCCCAAGATTTTGCCCCTTGGCTTGAGGATGCCGTAGATGTTACCCCAACGTGATAAAATTTCAGGAAACGTTTAAAAATTTTCTTGTCAAGGTAGATAGAGAGATGGAAACTGCACTTTTGTTCGCCAAATTGCCGGAAGCATACCAAATTTTCGACCCCCTAGTCGATGTGTTGCCCCTGATTCCCCTATTTTTCCTCTTGCTGGCCTTTGTTTGGCAAGCATCCGTCGGTTTTAAATAAATCGACTTTCAATTATCAGTTATCAGTGAGCAGTTATCAGTGATCAGTTATCAGTAACCAGTTATCAGCTTCTGAAGGCAAGAGGCAACAGGCAAGAGGCAAAAGACAGAATCTGACAATTCTCCTACCTCAAAAGAAGGTTAGATACTAAGCACATCAAAGCTTTTAGCTTAACCAATTAGGTCTGAGATTCGGCCCTTGTTATCAGATTTGAGTTTTAAGTGAGTGGTATTAAGTGAGGAGTACGAAATGACATTAACACTGCTGTCTTTTCACTGCTTACTGTTTACTGATTACTATTTACTGAAAAAGCTTCCCAGATTAAAACAAAGTCCCGGTTAAATCAGCACCAGTTAAGTCCACATCTTCTAAAATTGCCCCGCGCAAATCCGCATAACTGAGATCCGCACCCCGGAAACTGGCCCCGGTGAGATCGGTGATAAATCCGTCTCTTTCGGGACTAGCACGAAAATTAACCCGGCAAAGTCGGCAATTAGCGAAATTGGCTCGATATAACAGGGATCCGCTCAGATTAGCATAGTTGAGATCGGCTCCGCAAAAGTTAGTTTTGCCCAAGTCCGTGCGTTGGTCGGAAGTGGAGCGAAAATCCGTATCGATTAATAGGGCCTGCTGGAGATTAGCACTGTTGAGATTAACACCGTTTAAGACGGCTTTGGTTAAATAAGTGGCTTCTAAATTGGCTTCGATGAGATTAGCTCCGCTTAAGTCCGCATCGCGTAAACAAGCTCGATAAAAGTCCACTTGACTTAAATCTGCTCCCCAGAGAATCGCCTCACTTAAATCCGCTTCCCTCAGCAGCGATCGCGCAAGGCGTATTTTTCCTAACCGGGCCTGTCGCAGATCTGCACGGCAAAAATTGACTCCTGGGAGGGAAATATTAGTTAAGTCGCCTTCCCGCAAATTAATCCCCTGAAAATCTCTTTCTCCCTCCCGATAGCGTTGACAAAGTTTTTCTACGAGCATGGAAATTTTTCCTTATCATAATTGAGGCAAAATGTCAAGGGTTTAGCGATTTTTATTTAGGGAGATGGAAAGCCGGCAGACTCTCGAATTCCCGGGCCCGTTGACGCATTTGCTGACTAATGCGATCGCAAACCACCTGACAGAGATCATAGATCACGGGGTCGGTAATTTGATAGTAAACGCTGACTCCTTGGGGTTGCCGCGAGATAATTCCCGCTTGGGTTAAAGCTTTCAGGTGTTTGGAGAGATTGGCTTGACCTAGTCCGGTAGCTTCAGCGATTTCTTTACCATTCATCGCGCCTAATTGCAAGCAACTGAGAATCTGTAGGCGACTGACTTCCGACAGGACTTTGAAATAGTCCGCCACGGAAGCGAGGACGACGCTAGAGGTTTGGGGGGAGAAACTGTCTAACATAGGTAGGTAATAAAGTGACCAGTTAAAAAGGCTGACAATAGGTGATCGTTTAAAACTTTATAACTATTGACTACTATAGTTTAACTGGAGAGGTAACTAGAGTCTAGTCTGCAAGCTCGATCGAGAGCGGTAAAATCTTCTCCATTAAGATTTGCACATCTGCCTTAGTCATGGTACTAAGGGCATAACCTTGATAGAGATAGCCAACTCGATCAAGGTGTGTAGTCTAAATTATCTAATTGTCGGATATTAAAAGTCATAACTCTAGTTTTCCTGCGAGGCCTGCCTTTAATTTTAGGGGATTAGCTGACCGACGGCCAAACTGACGCTAAAATAGTCTTTGCTGTCCGGGGTTGTTGCTTGCTCCTGACGGTGGTTGTAACCGGTAACTGAACATGACTTCGATTCGTCAACTGCATCAACAACTCGTTAATAAAGAAAAAACAGCCGTCGAAATCGCCACAGAATTTCTCGCTCGTATTCAAGCGATCGAACCACAAGTAAAAAGCTTTCTCCATTTAACCCCGGATTTAGCCCTCGCACAAGCCCAAAAAGTGGACGAGAAAATCGCCAGAGGTGAATCTCTGCATCTGTTAGCAGGTATTCCCATCGCGCTAAAAGATAATCTCTGCACCAAGGGTATCCCCACCACCTGCGCTTCTCGGATTTTAGAGAATTTTGTCCCCCCCTACGAGTCCACCGTTACCCAAAAATTACGGGATTTAGGGGCAGTTATCGTCGGTAAAACCAATTTAGACGAGTTTGCCATGGGTAGTTCCACGGAAAACTCCGGTTATCACGTTACTGCTAATCCTTGGGACTTATCCCGGGTGCCGGGGGGATCTTCCGGGGGTTCGGCTGCGGCTGTGGCCGCTCAAGAATGCGTGGTGGCCCTAGGATCGGATACCGGGGGGTCAATTCGTCAACCGGCTTCATTTTGTGGCGTTGTCGGGCTAAAACCGACCTATGGCTTAGTTTCTCGCTTTGGTTTAGTGGCTTACGCTTCTTCTCTCGATCAGATCGGTCCCTTTGGTCGTACCGTAGAAGATGCGGCGATTTTATTACAAGCGATCGCAGGTTACGATCCCCAAGATTCCACCAGTCTCAATCTGCCGATTCCCGACTATAGCCAATTCCTGAAAACCAGTTTAAAAGGGCTAAAAATTGGCGTAATTAAGGAAACTTTCGGGGAAGGGTTGGATCAGGTGGTTGCCGAGGCAGTTAATCAAGCTTTAGCGCAGTTAAAGGCCCTCGGTGCCACAATTAAAGAGATTTCCTGTCCCCGTTTCCGTTACGGATTGCCCACCTACTACATTATCGCCCCCTCGGAAGCATCAGCGAATTTAGCCCGTTACGATGGGGTTAAATACGGTATTCGGGAAGATGCCGATAGTTTGATTGATATGTACACCAAGACTCGCGCCAAGGGTTTTGGTGCGGAAGTCAAGCGCCGGATTATGTTGGGAACCTATACCCTCTCGGCGGGTTATTATGATGCTTATTACCTGAAAGCGCAAAAGGTGAGGACTTTGATCAAAGAGGATTTCGATCGAGCTTTTCAATCGGTAGATGTGTTAGTTTCTCCCACTTCACCGACCACAGCCTTTAAAGCTGGGGAAAAAACGGCGGACCCTCTGAGTATGTATTTATCGGATTTAATGACTATTCCCGTCAATTTAGCCGGTTTACCCGGGTTAAGTCTTCCCTGCGGTTTTGATGGGCAAGGTTTGCCAATTGGTTTACAATTAGTGGGTAATGTGCTGCGCGAAGATCAATTATTTCACGTCGCCCACGCCTACGAACAGGCCACCGATTGGCACAAACGTCAACCATCTTTTACAAATTGATACAATTGCCGGTGGCTATCTCTTAATTGGGGACAAGTTACCGAAAAAGCTGTTACTTCGTCATCCCAATTGCTCAAAAACAGGAGCTTCCTGAAGAACACAATAAAAAACTGCTGCTAAACTGGAGGCCTCTTTTTGAGTTTAATTGCGTGAAAACTGACAGTATTTTCTATCAACTCTTACAAAGATTTCCCGCTTGTTTCTTTGATTTGTTGAACCTTCCCCCCGAAACCGCCAATTCTTATCAATTCTCCTCGGTGGAAGTTAAACAATTGTCCTTTCGTCTCGATGGAGTTTTTTTGCCTGATACACCCAATCAGCCTATTTATTTCCTAGAAGTACAATTTCAGAAAGATAATAGGTTTTATTCCCGTTTCTTTAGTGAAATCTTCCTCTATCTCCACCAAACGGACTTAAGCAACAACTGGCAGGGAGTAGTTATTTATCCTCGGCGTTCAGTGGAAAGCGTAGAGACGGCTCGTTATGGGGAGTTAATCAACTCCAGCAGAATTTTACGTTTTTATCTCGAGGAATTAAGAGAAGGGGAATCCCTGGGAATATCGATGTTACAATTAATTATAGCACCAACCGCCAGAGCGATCGAGCAGGGAAAACAATTAATTCCACGGATTAGACAAGAATTCCCTAAGTTCAAACAACAGCAAGAACTTTTAGAATTGATAGAGACAATCTTGGTTTATAAGTTACCCCAAGTCAGTAGAAAGTAGATAGAAGCGATGTTTAGTTTAAGCGATTTAAAACAAACTAAAGTGTATCAGGAAGCTTTAGAGGAAGGTAGAGAGGAAGGTAGAGAGGAAGGTAGAGAGGAAGGTAGAGAGGAAGGCCGACAAGAAGGCGAATTAGCGGCAAAATTAGCCTCTATTCCTCGCTTATTGGCCTTAGGATTAAACTTTGAACAGATAGCACAAGCTTTAGAATTAGAGATCGAACAGGTTAGACAAGCGACTCAAGGGGAATAGGAAAAGTTCAAACTTTGATAAATTAATATAATTGCTGGTGGCTATCTTTTGCCGGTAGCCATCAAGTAAATCGAAGAATAAAGTAGGTGGGGTTGAACGATAGTGAAACCCAACACTTAAGTAATTGGGTTGGGTTTAGTCAAATAAATTCCTGTAAAATAGCTTCGATTTGTCCTTTTAGAGGAGGAATATCATTTTCAACAATATCCCAAATAATCTCTAGATTAATACGAAAATATTCATGAATAGTTAAGTTTCTTAGATCGCTGGCATCTCGCCAAGGAACTGCGGTATATCTTGCTTTAAATTCTTGAGAAGTTGCTCTAGCTGCTTCACCAATAATTTGTAAATGATAGACAATCCAAGTTTGAATTAATTCTTGTTGTTCAAACACGGTTTTTCCCTGTCGAGCATACTTTTCTACACGCTCAATTGCTTCTAAAATATCCCGCAAGCGTTCGGTATCATCCCTCATAGTGGTATTGCTTCTTTAAGTACGCGCTCTCTGATCCTATCTTTAAGTCCCTGTTCGGTAACAATATCAACTTTGCAGCCTAACAAGTCTTCCAGTTCTCGAATTAACGGCAAGGGAAACCAGGGACTCCGACGTTCGCTACAATAATCAATTAATAAATCAATATCGCTTTTTTCGTCAGCTTCTCCCCGTGCAACAGAACCAAAGATTCGCACGTTATTTGCGCCGTGTTTAGCAGCAATAGCAAGGATTTTTTCTCGTTTGTTCTTGAGTAATTCGTCAATTTTCATGATCTACTTAGTTTGCGATAAATTTTGTCGAAAAAAGCTTCCTTGTACCGATTCTTGGGGTAGGGATTTAGTTTGTTTCTCACTCTTTATTTAGGGCTTGCTGAATATTGGTAAAAGCTTTACTAGAAAAGGGTTATGTGCTTTTTTTTCAAAAAAAGTGCAAGAAACAAAGGTTGAGGAATCGATCTGAGGGACTTAAAACCCTTGCACTTTCATTAAACCCTTCTATCCAACGTCCATCATACCCTATTTAATCTTGCTTCCGATAGTGTTGGGTTTCTTGCCTTTAACCAAACCAAAGCGACAAGACGGCGATTAAACTATACAATAAAAAAAGAAGACCATACCCTAAAACAGACATTCGTATTCTTCAAGATACCAGTCTCTCCATGCTAATCGTGGCAAATGCCCACGAGGAGCATTTAAACTAAATGTTAATACTGCTCGTTATGGGGAGTTAATCAACTCAGGCAGGATTTTACGTTTTTATCTCGAGGAATTAAGGGAAGGGGAATCCCTCCACCCTACCCCCACGAAAAACTTTTTGCCGCAAACCCTAATTAACCCTGAATTGCTTTAGCTAGTTGAACGTGAAGTTTATGACTGGCTTTAAAAGCCATGTAATGAGCGGTGGGAATGGTTCCCAGTAAACTCAAATCACCAATTAAGTCCAATAATTTATGTCTTGCTGGCTCATTATCAAAGCGTAAAGGAGGATTTAACCATTGATTTTGATCGCAGATCAAAGCATTTTCTAAACTGCCTCCTTTAATTAAACCAGCCTTTTGCAGATATTCAATTTGATCGGCAAAACCGAAAGTCCGAGCATCTGCGATCGCATTTTGAAAACTTTCTTGATTAGGACTCCAACTATACCATTGATTACCGATCGGTTTATAAGTAAAATCGATGCCGTAGGTAAAACGTAATTCAGGGGAAGGAATCGCCGCCACAAAAGCATCCCCTTCGTACAACCAAATCGGTTGAGAAATGGTTAAATCTGATGGAGAAAAAGAGTTATTTAAACCAGCATTTTTGATCGCTTCCACCCAGATTTTGGCCGAACCATCGAGGAGGGGAATTTCCGCACCATCCACCTCAATGCGAGCATCCTCTACCCCCAAAGCGGTTAAGGCCGCTAATAAATGCTCAACAGTTCTAACCTTTGCTTCTCCTCGTCCCAATTCTGTTGATAAAGTCGTTTGGTAAACCGAAGAAACTAGAGCGGGAATAATCGGTTGATTGGCTAGATCTCTGCGGACAAAATAACGTCCTTCTCCTGGATTTGCCCCACAGACGCGCACCCGTGTTATCTCCCCCGAATGCAGTCCAATTCCCGATAATTCAAATTGTTTAGAGATAGTAGAAACCATAATTATCAAGTAATAAAGCTTTTATCAGTGAACAGCAAAAATAACTAAATTCATCGATAACTGGTAACTGATAACTGATAACTGATAACTGATAACTGATAACTGATTAGAATCGTTCCCCGATACCGAAATGGATACGAGAACTACCATCGACATTAAAACCGTAGTCAACCCGAATTTGGCCGACAGGAGATTGTACCCGAACACCTAAACCGTAACCGAGACCAGTACCGGGTAAATCCCGGACAATACCGGGTTGACCGGGGACATCACCTTGGGAACCAATAGTAGTGCCGAAATCGACAAATAATGCCCCTCCGATAATTGCCACAATGGGAAAACGATATTCGGCCGTCGCTTGGAAATAACTGCGACCGCTACCCACTTCTCCCTCGGCGTAACCCCGTACAGAGTTACTACCCCCAACAATAAAAGCATCGTAGGGGGGTAAGTCGCCTAATACTGTCCCTGCTTGCACATTAAAAGCTAGGGATTGCTGACCTTTAAAAATATCGGTTTCAAAGAGATTAAAGGGATTAATAAACCGAACGGGGATAAAGTAACTGTAACTACCCCGAACACGAGTTCCGAAAATACTGCCAGAACCAACCGGGACAGTTTGTTCTAAACCTAGACGCAGGAAAGAACCACTGGTGGGTTGCAGGGGATTGTCGCGAAAATCTTGAATAGCGCCAATATTGAGGGAAAGTAGATCATCGGTCCCAGAGGAACTAAACGCCAGTTTTTGACTGCCAAAACCATTGAGAGGTGCAGACAGGGGGGAGATGTCACCATTGGCATTTTGCACCTGTACCTGTTGATAGTTAAAGCCTAGGGAAACCACCCATTTTGGTTTCGTAAACACATCAGGGGCCAAAGGACGGACAAAAGTAATACCGCCACCCGTCCGGACGATACGGGGACTATCATTATCGTTAAGCGTCCGAATTGAGGAATCTTCCCCATCATAAACTAGAGAAATCGACTGTCGCCGGAAAACGTTGACCGTGTAGGAAGTACGGAAATTATCCGTGGCAATCCAAGGATCGGAAAAACTCAGATCGAATAAAAATTCCCGTTCCCCTAACTGAACTTCTGCCCCTAAAGTTTGGTTATTACCGCCAAAATTGCGCTGCTGATAGCTGACAGTGCCGAATAAGCCTGCATTCGAGCTAATACCACCCCCAGCGGCTAGGGAACCCGTATTACCTTCCACCACATCGACGTTAACAATCACCTCCCTTGGGTCGCTGCCGGGGGAAAAAGACAGACGCACATCCTCGAATAAACCGAGACCGAAAACACGCTGTAAATCCTGTTGGGCCGTATTGCGGTTGAAAATATCCCCCGCTTTTAGGCGCATTTCCCTAGTAATGATAAATTCTCTGGTTTTAGCCTTGACTGGTTCCTGTTCGACGTTAAAATAACGTACTTGAATTTTTTCGATTAAACCTTCGGAAATGACCAGAATCACCCGACCATCGGGATTGACTTGCGGCGCACCGATCACCTGGGCTAGATCATAGCCGTTTTTGCTGTACCAGTCATTGATTTTTTTTACCCCCGCCTGTAGTTCCCGTAAATTCAGGGTTTTGCCGTATTGACTAGCGAAAATTTCCTCGACCACCCCGGCAGGTAAAATCGATTTGTCCACGGTTTCTGGGGCAATTTGAATCTGTACACCCTGAAAAACGGGGTTAGGTTGCACCTCAAAGGTAACTCGCACTCCTAGGGGCGTATCTTGGGGAACTGCCCGCACATCGGCAAAAAAGCCCGTGGCAAAAACGGCGTTAATATCTTCTTGTAATTGCGATCGAGTCGCGCTTCGTCCGGGTCGGGTGCGAATGGTGTTATAAACTAGATTTTCTAATTCTCGATTAGCCCCTTGTACTACCACTTCAGCCACCAAAACCCGCGACTCCTCCGCCGGTGCCGGTGGAGCTGCGGTGGGAGTTTCCGGAGGGATTGGGTTTTCCGTCGGAGTTTCCGTCGGTGGTGCCACGGGTGGAGTAGTTTCTCCGGTCGCAGGAGGAGACTGTACTAGCTGCTCGACGCGGGGAAAAACCGTCTCTGGGGGTTCTTCTTCGGCCATGACCGTCCCGTGAAATAATCCGAAAATAGCCAGCAGCAGGGCCAGCGAGGAGTATCGCCTCGAAAAATTGAGATTTTTAAGCACTTCCACACACCCAGTAACACCATTATGGTTTTGTTTGTTTTCTCTGCCCGAGAAATTTAACGAACGTTAAAACTCTAGCAGATCGCTTACTCTCAGTAAATCCCAGCTTGACCGGTGATTCAAGAGATGCTGCCTCAGGTCTGATATTTGTCAGCCGTCAGCATTAAGTTTTTATCTTGCCATATCTTAGCTTTTTCTGGTTTGGCTCTATCCCAATTCACCATCGAGAATTATTGCCACCTCGGTTGGCGCACAATTAATTACGCCAGGGCAGCTGTTAACGTCTTTTTTGTAATAACTGTACCAGTTGCGAGACCTGTTGGCGATTGAACATTTGCCGCAGGGTACTAGCTGCTAATTCGGGTTCTAGGGTAATCAGGATTTGTGGTAATTTGGCGGTGGCTAATAATTGCAATTCTTGACTGACGGTGATTTCTTCCCCGCGACCCCATGCTAATAAATCACTGGCTTGTTTTAATTCTTTAATGATAACTGGGGCGAGAGTACGGTAGGAATGTTTGGGGTTAGCCAGAGCCGATTGAGCATTTTTAACTAAATATTGCCATTGTTGCTGTTCTGAAGCCAATTGAGACAGAGATGAAATTAATTTTTGTAATTGCTGACGGGAAGCGCTGGTTTCTTGCTGTTTAAACAGTTGTAACATCTGTTTGAGGATATCTCTGACGCTAATGGAGATAGAAGGGGCTGCCGCAATAGCAGAGGTAGATTTTCCCTGGCCGAGAAGATAGTTAAGATGGGCCTGTAATTCGGCAAAAGTCGCTTCACCGTTTTTAACGATGGCGTTAGCTTCCTCGCTTTGCAAACCTAAGGGCTCCTGCAGCTTATCGATTAATACCTGAAGCAGATCATAACCCTTGAGGAACAAAGACTCTAATTTTTGATCGACTTCTAGAGGATTTTCTTTCAGTATTTTAAGAGCATCCTCAAGACGGTGAGCAGTTTTTTGGATACTACCATAACCTAACATGGCCGCCCCCCCCTTGACGGAATGGACGGCACGAAACATCTCGTTCATCTGTTCGTTGTTGTTGACGAGATTGCCTAAGTCTAAAATACCCTGTTCTAAAGTTTCCAGGTGTTCTTTTGCTTCTTCGATGAAATAGCCGAGAATTTTCTGAGCGTTAGCAGAGTCCAAAGTCTTATCCCCCTTATCACGATGCTGTTTAGTTCTAGATTGCCCAGTTTTTCAGTAAATATATCACTTATCAGGCAATGGCTAGGAAAACTAGACCCGACGGGGACAAGTTAATACCATTTTTCTGGCTCTTCGTTACTCTTTATGCTAAATCAACAGACAAGATGCCAAGACAACATACTTCTAACCCAAAAATTCCGAAAGTTTCTAAAGCCATAGCCTCTCCGTTTTATTAGTTTAAGTTTATTGTTGATTCCCTCGACCACCCCATTAGTTGTCCTTCGCTCGAAATAACTAATGATTTCTCCAAACCAG
>NZ_JAQMSY010000033.1:0-11942 GCF_028329095.1 Microcystis sp. CS-574 | reverse complement strand
TAAGGGGGGATCGGCACCCTCCTTATCAAGGGGGATCCCCCCGCCTTCGGCTTCCCCCCTTATCAAGGGGGGCTAGGGGGGATCGAACCTAAAATCCATTTTTAATTTAATTATAACCAATAACTTAATCCTATACCTTGACCGATCGCCCTCCGCACCTTAAAACTTCTATACAATAGCCCCAATAAGTCCGATAACAACGATGACTGAAACCTTAATTCAACCTGCCACCCTAGTAGAACTCTTACGTTACCGCGCCACGGCACAACCAGAGGGCCATGCCTACACTTTTCTTATTGATGGCAAAAAAGAAACCCCACCTTTAACCTACAGTGAACTCGATCGCCAAGCAAGAGCAATCGCCGCCTATTTGCAAAAATACCAGGCGCTGGGAGAACGGGCCCTGTTACTCTATCCTCAAAGTTTAGAAGTAGTGGCCGCTTTTTGTGGTTGTCTCTACGCGGGAGTGATTGCCATTCCCGTCCCCCCACCGGAATCGGGACGACTTAAGCGCACTCTGCCCCGTTTACGCGCAATTGTCAAGGATGCTAATGCCACCTTTGCCCTAGTTACCGAAAGTATTCTGACTCTTATTGAAGGTGTTAAGGAAGAATTCCCAGAATTAGACCAAATGAAATGGATTACCACCGAAAGCATTGATATTTCGCTGGCGGACCAATGGCAAGATCCCCAGGTGGATAAATCGGCGCTTGCTTATCTGCAATATACCTCCGGTTCGACTAATATCCCCAAAGGGGTGATGTTAAGTCATTTTAACCTGATGCACCATTGCGGTTACTTGCAAAAAGCTTGTGGTTACGAACCGGATAGCGTTACCCTCACTTGGATGCCCTATTTTCACGATTACGGGTTAGTGGAAGGTATCACCGTCCCCCTCTACAACGGTACACCCTGCTATCTCATGTCTCCCTTTGCTTTTATTAAGCGTCCGATGCAGTGGTTAAAAAATATTACTAAGTACAAAGTTACTCATAGTCAAGCGCCCAACTTCGCCTATGATCTTTGTACTCGCAGGATTAAAGCTGCCGATTTAGCGGAATTAGACCTGAGCAGTTGGCAGGCCGCGGGAAATGCCGCCGAACCGATTAACCCGAAGGTCATGGCCAAATTTGTCGATACTTTTGCCGATTATGGCTTTTCTTGGCAAACTTTCGCCCCTGCCTACGGATTAGCTGAATATACCCTCTTGATTTCCAATAAACCCAAGGGAACCACCCCAATTATCACCGCTTTGGATGCAACCGCCTACGAACGCGGTAAAATTGTCCCTGTTAGTTCCGATCGAACCACGGGAGTTAGATACGTCCCCAGTTGTGGTCGTCGCGTCTGTGATACCCGTATAGCTATGGTTAATCCCGATACTTTCACCCTTTGTGCAGCCGATGAAGTGGGCGAAATTTGGGCCAGTGACCCCAGTATGGCCGCCGGATATTGGCAACGGGAAGACGCAACCAAAGAAACTTTTCAAGCTTATCTTGCTGATACAGGAGAAGGACCGTTTTTACGCACGGGAGATTTAGGTTTTCTTCTCGATGGGGAATTACATATCACGGGACGGATTAAGGATTTAATTATTGTCCGTGGTAGTAATCATTATCCCCAAGATTTAGAATGGTCAGTACAGCATCTTAATGAGGTTTTTCGTCCCGATTATGGCGCCGCTTTTTCTATTGAAGATAACGGGGAAGAACAGTTAGTTATTGTCCAGGAATTAGAACGTCGCAGCGGCGAATTAGATACGGCTGAATTAATTGCTGATATTCGTCAGGAAATCGCCGAAGAACACGAAATTATGACCCATGCCATTGTTTTGGCTAAATCGGGAACAATTCTCAAAACTGCCAGTGGCAAAATTCAACGCCGCGCTATTAAACAGAATTTTCTCAATGGGAATATTAGTATTATCGATGCTTGGTCAGAAAATCCTCAGTTAGTTAGTAAATTCGATCGCTCTATTTCTGAAACAGAAGCATAGTTTTTCGGGTGGGCAATTCTCACCCGATCGAGGATAAAGGCTCTTCTGGGTTCTGTGTGATAAGTTTAAGCGATATAGGATAGATCAATCTTTGTGTCCTCTGTGTCTGGAGTGGTTCCTTCCACTCCTAAGAGAGCCAAGGCACTACTTAGAACGAGGCGACTTGTGGGGAAAGGTAGAAATTAAGAGGCAAATAATCCCGATATTAATAAAGACATCAGCCAGATTAAAAACAGGAAAATTAATCAATCTAAAATCGAGAAAATCCACCACATAACCAAACAAAAAGCGATCGATGCCATTGCCGAAAGCCCCTGCTAAAATAAAACCGTAGGCTAATTGTTCCCAACGGCTTAAATGCGGTCCAAAGTAAGCAAAAGCCATTAATCCCAAACTAACTAATAAGGATAGCCATTTGAGCCAACCAACACCGCCCCGAAAAGCACTAAAAGCCGCCCCGGTATTAATCACAAATGTAAAATGAAAAACCCCCGGAATAACCGGAAAAGTATCACCAATTTGCTCAAAACTCTGCACGGTTATATACTTAGTTACTTGGTCTAAAATTAGACCAAGCACCGCCACTATCCAAAACCAGCGATTTTTTTTTAACATTGGCTCTGGCATCAATAAAATAATAATTTACGGAAGAAAAAGGCAATAATTACCACCACACAAATTACTACTAATTGCCCTAAAAATGGCCAGACTGAATAATTCATAAATAGGGTGGGCAAACTATCGGGAAAGGTGATTTGACTGGCTTGGGGCTGAAAAATCGACAATCCCAGCATATATAATAAACCGCACAGATGAATCACTAACAAACCGGCAAAGGCACTTAAAGCCAGAGTTTCTATCTTAGCCCGCCAGCGAAAAGCCAACCAACCACACAGCCATGCCCCCGGCATAAAGCCTAAAATATAGCCAAAACTGGCTTCTTTCAGATAACCCATTCCCCCACCCTGAGCAAACACTGGCAACCAAGTTAAACCGAGAAAAATATAGGCAACCTGGGCAAGAAGCCCGGCATTTTTGCCCCCCAGACAGCCCGTTAACAATACTGCCCCAATTTGGTAAGTTATGCCTAGTTTTTGCGAAGATAGACCCGCAGCCGACCAACTAGCTAGGCTTACTGGAACAAATGTACTAAAAATTGTCAGCAACAAACCAATCAAGGCCCAGATTAACTCATTGGGAACCGACGCGGAAGTGCGCCGCGGCGGAGATTCTTGTCCTCGACGTGATTTAGGTTGCCTGTTGGGGTTGGTATTCACCGGGGATGGGGGCTTCTCCTCCTATTAAACTAAGATCAGCCAACATCGCCTGATCCTGTTGGGGCGGTTGTCCTAGGGTGGTCAAATAATGCCCAATCAGCATAGCATTAATTCCCGATTTTAGCCCCAGATTTTGCAATTCTCCCATCACTGCCTCTCGTCCCCCGGCATAACGGAGAATTTGTTGAGGTAAGATAAACCGGAAAATGGCGATCGCTTTTAGGGCAGTAAAAGGGTCCAGTTTGGGTAAATGACCTAAAGGGGTGCCACTTCTGGGGTTTAATAGGTTAATCGGCACTGATTCCACTTCTAATTCCGCCAGAGAAAAAGCTAAATCAATGCGATCGGTCCAACTTTCCCCCATACCGATAATTCCGCCCGTACAAGCTTGAATTCCCGCCGCTTTCAGGTTTTTTACCGTTTCTACCCGATCCTGCCAACTGTGGGTGGAGACCACGTTAGGATAAAAATTCTCGGAAGCCTCCAGATTGTGATTATAACGGGTAACTCCGGCTTCTTTTAAGGCCTGGGCTTGGGGGAGGGTTAACTCTCCTAGGGCGCAGCAGGGTTTAATCTTGGCGGTTTCGATGATTTCTTGAACTGTGGCCAGTATTTCTTCGAATTCCTGCGATTTAGGGCTATTATACTTTAATCCCCGACCTTGACTAACTAAACAGAAGCGTTTGGCCCCCGCGTCGGCTGCCGCTTTCGCATGGCTGACGATTTCCTCGCGACTTTTTAAACCGTAGATAGGCGAATCTTGTCCGGGATGGTGGACGGATTGGGAACAAAAACTACAATTTTCCGAACAACTTCCCGATTTTATGTTGATAATGCTACATAAATCCACCGTATTGCCACAACAGGCCTGACGAATGCGATCGGCAGCTTCACATAAGCTGAAAATATTTTCCTGACCTTCGATCGCAGTTAAAGCTAGGGCCTCTTGCTTACTGAGTCGATCGCCAGCGATAATCTGATTAGCCCTAGTCTGTAACCAGTTTTTTAAGGCTTCTCCCTCCACGGGGATAGATTGAGTAGCGGTGTGTGTAGAGACTTGTACCACGTCGTTTATGCTCTGACTAAGTTAGGCTCATCTTATCATTATTCAGTTACTGGGGAAAGATTAATAAAAAACTTTAGAAAAAAATGCCCTTTTGTGCTAGACTACCCGCAAAAGTTATCTTGTCTCCGATTTTATGAAAGTTATTCCGACGGAAATTCCTGATGTTTTAATCATTGAACCGCAAGTTTACGGAGACGATCGAGGTTTTTTCTTGGAGAGTTTTAATCAGAAAGATTTTCGAGAAAAAACTGGGGTTAATACCACTTTTGTCCAGGATAATCACTCTATGTCCCTAAAAAATGTCCTGCGAGGATTGCACTATCAAATCCCCAATCCCCAGGGTAAACTGGTGCGAGTGGTGAATGGTAGTGTTTTTGATGTGGCCGTGGATGCGCGTCAAAGTTCCCCCACTTTTGGGCAATGGGTAGGCTGTGTTTTAAGTGCGGAAAATAAACGGATTTTCTGGGTTCCCGAAGGTTTTGCCCATGGCTTTCTAGTTCTCTCCGATCGAGCAGAATTTCTCTACAAAACCACTAATTATTATTATCCAAAGTACGAAAAAACTATTTTATGGAATGATGCCGATTTAGGGATTGACTGGCCTCTAGAGAACCCGCCGATTCTCTCCCCTAAAGACCAAGCTGGACAACCCTTTAAATCCGTGGAAGTTTTCCCCTAAAGACGATGAAAAAAGTTTTACTAATTGGTGCTAAAGGTCAGGTAGGACAAGAGTTACAGGTAACTTTGCCATACTTGGGCGAAGTTATTAGTATCGGTCGAGAAGAACTAGATTTAACTAACTCGGAAAAAATCAGCCAGTTAATTAGGGAAATTCACCCCGATTATCTGGTTAATGCCGCCGCTTATACGGCAGTGGATAAAGCCGAAACCGAACCAGATTTAGCCTATTCTATCAATGCTATAGCCCCGAAAATCATGGCGGAATCTGCCGAGAAAATTCAAGCTAAATTTCTCCATATTTCCACCGATTATGTGTTTGATGGTCGGAAAAATACCCCCTATTTAGAAACCGATCTAACTAATCCTTTAGGGGTTTATGGACAATCAAAGTTAAGGGGAGAAGAGGAAATTAAAACTGTTAATTCTCAGGCAATTATCCTCCGGACTGCTTGGGTTTACGGCAGTTATGGCAAAAGTAATTTTGTCAAAACTATGCTGAGATTAGGCAAGGAAAGAGAGGAGTTAAAAGTAGTTGTTGATCAGGTGGGAAGTCCCACTTGGGCAAAAGATATCGCCACGGCCATTACTCACCTTCTAATTAATGTCGATAATCCCCCAGGAATCTATAATTTTACTAATAGCGGTGTCGCCAGTTGGTTTGATTTAACTAAAGCGATTTTTGAGGAGGCAAAAATAAGCGGTATTCCCTTAAAAATTCAGAGAGTAATTCCCATTACTACTGCTGAATATCCTACCCCAGCAGTGCGTCCGGCCTACTCGGTTCTTTCTGGTCAAAAAATCTCGCAACAATTGGATTATATTCCTCCCTATTGGCGAGATTCTCTCAAAGCTATGCTCAACCAACTATTTAATCTTTAAAACTATGAAAGCACTAATTTTATCCGGTGGTAAAGGTACGAGGTTACGTCCCCTAACTTATACTGGGGCAAAACAGTTAGTTCCCGTGGCTAATAAACCGATTTTATGGTATGGAATCGAGTCAATTGTCGCCGCAGGAATTACCGATATTGGCATTATTATCAGTCCCGAAACTGGGGAAGAAATTCGTCAGACCACGGGCAATGGTGAACAGTTTGGGGCTAAGATAACTTATATTCGCCAAGATCAACCAGCAGGATTAGCTCACGCGGTCAAAACTGCCCAATCTTTCCTAGGAGATTCCCCCTTTATTATGTACTTGGGTGATAACCTAATCGAGGATGATTTATCGCCCTTTTTAGACTCTTTCCAAAAACAGTCCCTTGATGCTTTAATTCTGTTGCGAAAAGTGTCTAATCCTAGTGCTTTTGGGGTGGCAAAAGTAGATGAAACCGGCAAAGTTTTATACTTAGTCGAAAAACCCAAAGAACCCCCCTCAAATTTAGCTTTGGTGGGGATTTATTTTTTTGCTCCCACCATTCATCAAGCGATCGCATCTATTCAACCTTCGGGCCGGGGTGAGTTAGAAATTACCGACGCTATCCAAGAATTAATCAATCAAAATAAAGCAGTAGAAGCCAATAAACTACTGGGTTGGTGGTTAGATACCGGTAAAAAAGATGATTTATTAGAGGCCAATCTGATTATCCTCGATACCTGTCTAGAAATCGCTTTACAGGGAGAAATTGATGCTAATAGTCAGGTGATCGGACGGGTACAAATTGGTCAGGGTAGTAAAATCATTAATAGTACCATTCGCGGCCCTGTCATTATCGGAGAAAATTGTCACATTGAGAATTGTTTTATCGGTCCCTACAGCAGTATAGCTAATGGAGTAAAATTAATTGATGCCGACATAGAACACAGTGTAATTCTCAAAGATGCCACGATTATTGGCATTCATCAGCGCATAGTTGATAGTGTGATTGGACGACGGGCAAAATTAGAAATTGCTCCCCAACGTCCAAAAGCTTTACGCTTTATGATTGGGGATGATTCCCATGTGGAATTAGTGTAGTTATTGGGGATTAACTGCCCCTTTAATTAGGGTTTGCGGCAAAAAGTTTTTCCTGGGTGTAGGGTGTAGGATTTTACCGATTTTCAGGGAAAAAGTCCCGGAATTTTCCTCCCAATCACTGCAATCGCTGGCACTTTTTGATGGGAAAAAAGTCTAAAAGCCTTATCCAACAAGGTTTTTAGATTTATTCAGCCAACCCTAACTATGTTATAATCAAGAGTCTGACCTATTTTACCGTTCTAGAACTATGACGCAACAGTATCGCATTACCCTACTACCCGGCGATGGCATCGGGCCGGAAATCCTCGCTGTCACCGTAGAGATACTGAAAGTCATCGCTAAAAAATTTGACCTCCAGTTTGACTTCCAAACCGCTTTAATTGGAGGGGCAGCCATTGATGAAACCGGCAATCCCCTCCCCGAAGCAACTCTGAGCGCCTGTAAAAATAGTGATGCTGTTCTCCTGGCCGCTATCGGGGGTTATAAATGGGATAATTTACCCCGGCAGCAAAGGCCAGAAACGGGATTATTAGGCTTAAGATCTGGTTTAGGTCTTTTTGCTAATTTACGTCCTGCCACCATTTTTCCGCAATTAATCGACGCTTCTAGTCTCAAACGGGAGATTATCGAGGGAGTGGATATCATGGTCGTCCGGGAATTGACCGGGGGTGTCTATTTCGGTCAACCGAAGGGGATTTTTGAGACAGAAACGGGAGAAAAATGCGGTGTAAATACCATGGTTTACTTAGAATCGGAGGTGGACCGCATCGCTAAGGTGGCCTTTGAAATTGCCCAAAAACGCGGCAAGAAACTCTGTTCCGTCGATAAAGCTAATGTTCTTGATGTTTCCCAACTCTGGCGCGACCGGATGACGAAAATCGCCGCTAATTACCCCGATGTGGAACTTTCCCATCTCTACGTCGATAACGCAGCCATGCAGTTAGTCCGGGCCCCCAAACAATTTGATACTATCGTCACGGGCAATTTATTCGGTGATATTCTCTCCGATGAAGCGGCCATGTTAACCGGTAGTATCGGAATGTTACCCTCCGCTAGTTTAGGGACTGCTGGGGTGGGAGTTTTTGAACCCGTCCACGGTTCGGCCCCGGATATCGCCGGCCAAGATAAAGCCAATCCGATCGCCCAGATTCTCAGCGCTGCTATGATGTTAAGATATGGGCTAAATCAGCCTTTAGCGGCAGTATCGCTGGAAAAAGCCGTAGAAAAAGTCTTAGACCTCGGTTATCGTACCGGAGATATTTTCTCAGAAGGTATGACCTTAGTGGGATGCCAAGCTATGGGCCAGGCCATCCTGAAAGTTTTAGAATCATAACAAAAGTGGCATAATTCGGAAATCGTCATATACCATTGATTTAATAAATATGTCAATTTAATCGTGGGGAGACGAGTGAGATGGTGGCCCTATCCGAGAAAACAGAACAACAGCGTGTCGATATGGAAATCCCAATTTTGTTAGATCCTACTGTCTTACGGGCAGCCAGACGCATTTATCGCATCTACTGTACCCTCAACAGCCGAGTTAGTAAACGTCCTTTTGGTGTCGCTATTAACCGCGACAATCATCGCGGCCAATTGATTTTTAACAATAAACCGATTCTTCTCCCTGGGGAATGTTTCGTCCCGATTAAGCAAATCGAATCGGAAGCCTATTAATTTTTGTGAAGATTTGCCCTAAATATCTTGCCAAACGTCAGCTAATACCCACTGGCGTAATTTTTTTGTCTAATATAGGGTTTGCTGAATAAATCTAAAAACATTGTTCGATAAGACTTTTAGACCTTTTTGCAATCCAAAAGTACCGGCCATTGGAGTAATGGGGGGGAAAATTCCGGGACTTTTTCCCTGAAAATCGGTAAAACCCTACACCCCACACCCTACACCCCACACCCCACACCCAAGACAAACTTTTTGCCGCAAACCCTAATATAAAAAGATGTTCGGGAATAATCTTAACTCTACCCTAATCCAAGACCTCGATCGCCTAGAAAATCGTCTTCGGGAAATTCCCCTCGAACCGGGGGTGTACTTCCTGCGCGACCAAAATGGCGAAATTCTCTACATTGGTAAATCCAAAAAACTCCGGTCTAGAGTCCGTTCCTATTTTCGTCCCAGTCAACCCCTCAGTCCCCGCATTGCTTTGATGGTGCGACAGGTGACAGAAATTGAATTTATCGTCACCGACACGGAAGCAGAATCCTTGGCCCTGGAAGCTAATCTAATTAAACAACATCAGCCCCATTTTAATACTCTCCTCAAGGACGATAAAAAATATCCATACATTTGTATTACTTGGTCGGAAACCTACCCGCGCATTTTTATTACCCGCAAACGTAGGATAAATAACCAAAAAGACCGTTATTATGGTCCCTACGTCGATACTAGGCTGCTGCGCTACACTTTACACCTAATTAAACGCACTTTTCCCCTGCGTCAACGTCCCCAACCTCTGTTTAAAGACCGTCCCTGTTTAAATTATGATATCGGTCGTTGTCCGGGGGTTTGTCAAAAATTAATTAGTCCCCAAGATTATCGAGAAACCTTGCAGAAAGTGGCGATGATTTTTCAGGGAAGGACGGGAGAATTATTAGAGAAATTAGCAGCAAAGATGCTCGCAGCGTCGGAAAACCTAGATTTTGAACAAGCGGCCACTATTAGGGATCAAATTCGCGGATTACAGGCCCTTAATACCGATCAAAAAGTCTCTTTACCTGATGATACCGTATCCCGGGACGCGATCGCTTTAGCTAAGGACGAGCAGCATTGTTGCATACAATTATTCCAAGTGCGTTCTGGTCGTTTGGTGGGACGTTTGGGATTTTTTGCCGATAGTCAGTCAGCAAACGAGGGAGAAATCCTGCAAAAAGTCCTAGAAGAACATTATTTATCGGTGGAAGGGGTGGAAATTCCTAGCGAAATCCTGTTACCCTGCGAATTACCGGAAGGTGAGGTGTTAGCGGGGTGGTTAAGGGAAAAAAAAGGTCGCAAAGTCGAGTTAACTGTCCCCCAACGGCAAAGTAAAGCGGATTTATTAGCCATGGTGGAGAAAAACGCTCTTTATGAGTTAGAAAAGACGAAAAGAAGCGCCGACCGAGATTTACAGTCTTTGCAGGATTTAGCGGTAATTCTCGATTTACCGGCACTACCCCACCGCATCGAGGGTTATGATATTTCTCATATTCAGGGTTCTAATGCAGTCGCGTCGGGAGTGGTGTTTATCGATGGGGTGGCCGCTAATCAACATTATCGTCACTATAAAATCAAAAATCCCGAAGTTAAAATCGGCCATTCCGATGATTTTGCCAGTTTAGCAGAAGTAATTCGCCGGCGTTTCCGTCGTTATGCCGAAAATCCCGATAATATTGCCGAAAGTGATGATTTTCCCGATTTGGTCATGATTGATGGGGGAAAAGGACAATTATCGGCCGTGGTGACAGTTTTAGGGGAGATGAATTTATTAGAACAGGTAAAAGTTGTTAGTTTAGCTAAACAGAGAGAGGAGATTTTTTTACCAGGAGAATCCTCTCCTTTAGAGACGGATAAGGAACAACCCGGAGTGCAATTATTGCGTCGAGTCAGGGATGAAGCGCACCGCTTTGCTGTTAGCTTTCACCGACAACAAAGGATGCAAAAAAGTCGCCGTTCCCGTTTGGATGAGATACCGGGGTTAGGTTTTAAGCGACAAAAAGATTTATTAGCTCATTTTCATTCTCTGGATTATATTCGCGAAGCTTCCCTAGAACAATTGCAACAGGTGACAGGAATTGGGGAACAATTAGCTAAGGAAATTTATAATTATTTTCATCCTAGGTAGGGATATGCTGTTGAAGAATATCTAAGGGGGGTTATGATGAGAATATCTTCAATAAAACTCTACGTTCTACAAGCGATCGCACTACAACTAAAAACCTAGACTAACGCGGAGTAACTTCACTCAAGGCTTCTTGCAGCACTTCATCACTTACACCATGACGCTTCAAACTAGCAACGAGAGCAGAAATTGTATCTCCCTCTAGACGCTCCAAATCCGCACGCAGCCCTTGTCCAATGTAAGCACGCATCAAAGGTTGATAACCTGAGAAACCAAGCAAAGGTGCAACCCGCTTTAAATCTTCAATCACATCTTCGGGAATACGAATCGTGATTGTAGTCATAGGGCGATTTCTCTCCAGTCGTTTTTTTAATGCCTCAACTTTCATAATACTCACGTTCCTTGCGTGTGGCTTTGCGAGCCGAAATGATCCGAATGATGTCGTTTTCAGGCTCAATATAAACGACGTACAGGAGATTCCACCGTCTATCTAACCCAATGATCGCATCTCGTGCCTCATCATTGCGACTTGCATCAACAATAACCAGCAGTGGATCGAAGAAGACTTCTGCTGCTTGCTGAAACGTAATACCGTCATGGTTGATCGGGTTAATCCTAGATTTCTCGTCATTCCAAACAAAAGTAATGCCACTGAGGACAAAATAGACATCCATACTTGTAGTATAGGCAGGATGTATTTACATTGTCAATACTTTATTAACACACCCTACGAGGCTAGTTTTAGCAAATCCGATTTATCCCCACTCACCAGATAATCGGCTCTCTTGGGTTTGGTGGGTAAAATGTATTCTAAGATACATTCTTCCTAGCGAGGGGGTGGAACGAACCACAAAGACACAAAGGACACAAAGACTGATCGATCATATTGTAAGTTAAACTTATCACACAGAACCTAGAAGAGTCACTCGGTTTTAACTTCCGTATCGAGAATCGTCCCTTTGACGTTAGCATCTTTAAAATTAACCCCTTCAAGATTTGCCCTTTCAAGATTTGCCCCATCAAGATTTGCCTCGCCCAGATTAGCCCTTTCAAGATTAGCCCCTTCAAGATATGCCCCTGCAAGATATGCCCCGTAAAGATTTGCCTCGTAAAGATTTGCCCGTTTAAGATTAGCC
>NZ_JAQMSY010000032.1:0-26781 GCF_028329095.1 Microcystis sp. CS-574 | reverse complement strand
GATGCCTACAATCTGGGAAATATCAGCAAAGCTTTAGGGATTATTGCTATCGGTTGGGGGTTGTATCTAGGGATATTTAAAAAGCTGTCCTTACAATTATCAACAGCTTGGGAACAATTTGATAATCTCGTCGGTATGATGAGTATAATGTTAGTTCTATTATTTTGGATGGTCTTAGCATGATCGGACATATAATTCTGCGTTTAACTATGTGGTTTTTGCTCACCGCTAATTTTACCCCCGCTAATATTATGATCGGGGTGGCTATTGCTTTTCTTTTGCCCCGTAATTTCGCCTCTAGCGAAACTTTAGGCGATTGGTTAAAGGTAATAATTAAAGTTTTTATGGCTATTCCCCAAGCTTATAAAGAAGCGTTTGAGATTATCTTTCGTCCCCACAAGGAAGAAGAAATTATTTTCGAGAGAATGTCGGGTAAACGTTCACCCAGATTGGCTTTTTGGGATATATTTCTCATTACCTTTACCCCGAAAACTATCGTCACCGAATACAAGGAAAATGAGGGTTATGAAGTTCATGTAATTAAACGGAGTACCCAGGGATGAATATTGTTCTCATTGCCATGATTGTCGCCCTATTAATTCCCCTTTATGAAGTGGCAAAAAATGATGACATCTGGCAAAAAATGGCCGCCTTTGCCAGTGCTTCCAGTAAATCATCGATTATTATTCTAGTGGTGTCGGTTCTGCGGGATGATTGGATGATTGGAGTGGTAGCAGTGATTATTCTCAGTGTCGGTAATGCCGGATTTATGTTATTAGCACAAATTCTTAAACGACTGAACGAATCATGATTAACATTTTCAGTTATATCTGTATCGCTATCGGAGTTTTTTTCTGGTTTTGGGGAACGGCGCATCTTTTAGACAAGCGCTCGGTATTATATAAATTACATGGTCTATCTGTCGCTGATACTTTGGGTTCGATGGCGATTATTTTCGGGCTACTTTTGAAAGTTCCCCAAAATTGGCCTTTATTATTATTGGCAATAATTTCCCTAGCAATTTGGAACACCATGTTAGGCTACGTTTTAGCTTATACTTCTAGCGATCGAGAGTAAAATTAAAGATGAATGAAAGTTATCTCTATGTTATTGTTGCCCTCTTGCCTTTAACTGCGGCGATGGTAATATTACAATCCAATCCCTACCAAGCTCTAGTAATTCGCGGGGTTTTGGGAGCAATAGCCGCTTTAGTTTATGCTTTATTAGGGGCAGCAGATGTGTCTTTAACCGAAGCTTTGATGGGAACCATGTTAGCCGTAACTCTCTACGCGGTGGCGATTCGTTCCTCTTTAGTGATGCGTTTAGGAGTAATTGCCGAGGAAAACGATACAGTTTTAGAACAGTTAAAAACTCAACTACAAACGGTTTTAAGTAAACGTTTTATGCGTTTAGAATTAGTTGCCTACAGTGATAAACAAGCTTTGCAACAGGCACTTATAGATAAGGATATTCATGCCGTCTGTATCCGTCAAGACAATCTAGAAACCATCCCCTACGAAACCACAATTAGATTACCCTATCTCTACGATATTTTTAAAAATGAATTAACGGCAGCCAACACGATTTTAACCTGTATTGAAACCCCAAAATTAGAGGAGAAACACTAATGAAATGGATTTATACTCTAGCCGCTATTGCCTTCGCTGTCAAAATGGTAATTATTCCCAATACTGCTTCCTCTATATCATCCTTAGAAATTGTTGAATCCCTGGTGCGCGATGGCGGTGTTCCTAATGCGGTTTCGGTGGTTATTTTTCGTAATCGTCTCTACGATACCATCTATGAAGTGGTTGTTTTTACCATTGCCATTATGGGGGCGAATTTTCTTTTAGCCACCGAAAAACCCGCCAGTAAAATCCATCAATTTACCGACCAACCTTCAATTATTTTAGCCCGTTTAGGGTCAACAATTGCCGCTTTAGTGGGCATTGAATTAGCTATCCGCGGACATTTAAGTCCGGGGGGAGGTTTTGCCGCCGGAGTCGCCGGAGGTACGGCAATTGGCTTAATAGCAATTACCTCGTCTCCCGAATGGATGCAAGCAATTTATCGCCGTTGGCAAGCGGCAACATGGGAGAAAATTTCCGTCTTAGTTTTTATTGTTTTAGCCGCCATTACTCTCTCAGGATTTGAGTTACCCCACGGGGAATTAGGGGCGCTATTTAGTGGGGGTATTTTACCGATACTAAACATTTTAGTCGCCGTTAAAGTAGCTTTAGGTTCTTGGGCAGTAATCCTCGTTTTTATCCGTTATCGCGGTTTATTGTGAGAGGTTAATATAGTCATTTCAATTAAGATTGAGAATATCAATGTCGGGGTAAGCGCATCTTAACAATCCTTGACAAAATGAACTTTATGTGAGTTGCTTACCCAGAGGACGATTCAAGCATATTTGAGTAGAATTTACCATCTCAATTGTTAAGCAAAAATAGACCAAATGGGTCGATTTCCTAACTATTCTAATCGACTGGTATCACTTGAAAGTCCCACGCGGATCACAAAATTGGCCAATTGTCAATAGCGTTTGAGACGCTTTCACCCTGCTCGCTTCCCCACTTCTCTCTCCCTAACCCCCAACAGCACAAATTAAGTTTTGTATCAAAAATTTGCTAATTTTGCTGTTATGTGCTATACAGTTACGCGTCAAAACAGGATAGAAAAACGAGATTTTCTTAATTACCAGACATTTTCTCAAATTTTATGGCAACTCTCCCAGAGTCAAATTATCCTGAAAGAAATCCTCTCCTAGAAAATCCGACAAGACTCAGAGAAATTGTAGCCATTAATGCTTTTATCCTTGTATTAGGACTTCGATAATGAAAGAATTGGAGCGATACTATAAAGTTTTAGGGTTAGATCATGGGGCATCTCTCGATGAGATCAATCAAGCCTACAAAGATTTGGTGTTTATTTGGCATCCCGATCGCATTCCCAAAGATAATCAGCGTCTTTTGGAAAAAGCCACCGCTAAACTGCAAGAAATTAACCAAGCTAGGGAACAATTGCGGCAAATTCATCAAAATTCTCCTAAACGCTCCAATTCCGCCCCTAAAACTGAAACACAGCCCGCCCACGCCTATAAAACTGCTTCTCCCTATCAGCCTCACCCTAGCCAACCCGGCCAAAATTCCCAAACCCACAGTCAACAAACCCACAGTCAACAAACCCATAGTCAACACAGCCACTCCCAGAATAACCATCAGGTTCACAATCATGGCGCCTGGCGCCCTCACTATCGGGATTTAAACGGAGCCGATTTACAGGGAGCTAACCTGAAAGAAAAAGATCTCTCTAGTCGCAGTCTCATCGGGGCTGATTTAAGCCATGCCGACTTAAGCGATAGTTTCCTGCACAAAATTAACCTAGAAAAGGCTAATCTGTACAAAGCTAATCTTTTTCGCGCCAATCTCCTCGAAGCGAACCTTAAAGGCGCAAATTTACAGGAAGCCAATCTCATCGGGGCGGATTTAAGCGGGGCGGATCTGTCGGCGGCGGATTTACGCGGGGCAAAAATTGGCTTTGGTAAGCGTATTATGGTGAAATTAACCGGGGCAATTTTAACAGGAACAATTCTCCCCGATGGTTCGATTCATCAATGAATAACCTCTTGCTAATTTTGATTTTTCTTTAATAGGAACTATCACCCGATGGGCATTTATTACACAATCGCTGCTGTTTTTCTAGGAATGCAATTAGCCACAGGAGAAAATTTATCGGCGGTAAATCATGATTTTCTCCGACTGCAAAAAGCTCTAGAAAAACATAATTTTATCGTCAAAATTGCCCCGCCACCAGTGCGAGGAGCCTACGGTTTATTTGATAGTAAAACTAGAATTATTTGGATTCATCCCCTAGTTTTTGACTTAGGTATTGCCCGACCAACATTAATTCATGAAGCTGTCCATGCCGCTCAACTTTGTCATGGAGGCAAAACAGTTAAAGCTCTTAATTTAGCCATAGAACCACCAGCAATGACCAGAAGATTTTTTATGAATTATCAGGGTTTTAGCAGACAAATCGAAGCCGAAGCCTATACTATTCAAGTTCAGCCCGATGGTCTAGATTTAGTCATTTCTTTACTACAAAAATATTGTCCTTAGAAAACCTGTCCATAAATCTACCAATCCCGTTCTAATTCTTCGGCCACACGACGATAATCGGCGCTGGCTTCTTGGGCATTTTTACCGCGCCAATTGGTAATAGCAACCCCGTCTAAAACGGCTTTTTCGTGGGCCTTATAATTTCTGACAAAAGCATGACAAGCGGGAATACCTAATTCTAATAGAGTATTTTGTGCTTCTAAAGTTTCCTTAAGACTACGGGAATCCACTTTTGTTAATAAAACCCGATAGGCAATTCCTAGGGGTTTAACTGCCGTGCGTACCGTGTCAATTAAAGCCATTAAATCCATCGGTGCGGGAGGAGTCGGTAAAATTAAATAATCTGATTCTGCTATTACTGCCGTCAGTAATTCGGAGCGCAAAGCTGGTGGTGTGTCAATCACGATCAGATCGTACTCGATAATTTGACGCAATTCTCCTAATTTCTCTGTATTAATTTGCTTGGCTAAATCAAATACCATACCCGCTTGATTTCTTTCTACCCACCAAGTGGAGGAACCCTGCGGATCCGCATCCACCAGCAAAACACGCTGATTCTGCCCCCAAATTGCCGCTAAATTGACCGCAGTGGTGGTTTTACCCACACCACCTTTACCGTTGACAACAGCGAGGATTTTTGGGCTATTAGGCTTTAATTGCGAGGTCATTTTCAGTTATCAGTTATCGGTTATTTTAGCTGTCAGGAGACAGGAGACAGGAGGCAGGAGGCAGGAGACAGGAGACAGGAGTCAGGAGACAGGAGGCAGGGTGGTCACTGCGTGCGCGTTGCGGGGGGTTTTGGGGTGATAGGGTGTTAGGGTGTTAGGGTGTTGGGGTGTTAGTTGAAATTCCCCCACTTCCCCACTTCCCCACTTCTCACTTCCCGCTCCCCACTGATCACTGAATATAACTAACCAGAAAGTTTTTGATCTAAGATTTGGCTAGTTAATTTAGGATCGGCTTTACCGCCGCTTTTTTTCATGACTTGACCGACAAAAAATCCCTTAAGATTGGTTTTACCAGCACGGAATTTTTCTAACTCACTTGGATGGGCGGCGATAATTTCCTCGATCAGTTTTTCGATCGCAGAATTGTCAGAAATTTGTATTAATCCTTTCTTTTCCACCAGCGCTTTTGGTGAACCGCCTTGGCTGAGAAGTTCTGGTAAAATTTCCTTAGCAATTTTGCCACTAATTGTTCCCGTTTCAATCAGTTTAACTAATTCCGCTAAGTCTGACGCTTGCAGGGCAATTTCCGTGATCGTCAGCTTATTATTATTTAAATAAGCGGCGATATCTTGACTGATCCAGTTAGCGACTAATTTCGCATTTGCCCCCGCAATTACCGCAGTTTCAAAATATTCGGCCACGGTGCGATCATCGGTTAAAACCCTAGCATCGTAGGGGGAAAGACCAAATTCTTCTTCATAACGACGACGTTTACGAGCGGGTAATTCCGGTAATTCTTCCGCCCAAGCTTTTAACTGTTCGGGGGAGACTTCTAGGGGGGGTAAATCCGGTTCGGGAAAATAGCGATAATCGCTAGAACCTTCTTTTTTCCGCATACTAATCGTCCGTTGAGTAGCTTCTTCCCAAAGACGGGTTTCCTGTACGATCAGTTCGCCATTTTCGATCGCTTCAATTTGTCGATCAATCTCGTATTCTATGGCTTTTTGGATAGCACTAAAGGAGTTCATATTTTTAATTTCTACCTTAGTCCCGAACTTTTTAGTGCCTTTTTTACGAACGGAAATATTGACATCGCAGCGCAGGGAACCTTCCTGCATATTACCGTCACTGATGCCGAGATAACGCACTAAACGCCGTAATTCTTGGGCATATTCCGCCGCTTCGGCCCCGGTGCGTAAATCCGGTTCCGAGACAATTTCTAATAATGGTACACCTGTACGATTAAAATCCACGAGGGAATGGGTGGAACCGGAGAGACGTTCGCTGCCAGCATGAACCAGTTTTCCCGCGTCTTCTTCCATGTGCAGACGGGTAATGCCAATAATTTTGCGGCTAACTTCCTTAGTTTTTTTATCGACGATCTCGATTTCTAGTTGACCCTGTTCGACAATAGGGAGATCATACTGGGAAATTTGATAATTTTTCGGCAGGTCGGGATAAAAATACTGTTTGCGATCAAATTTGCTATGAGGTGTGATTTTACCGTCGATAGCTAATCCCAGTTTAACGGCACTGGCCAGGACTTCTTGGTTAAGGACGGGTAATACCCCAGGATAACCCAAACAGATGGGACAGACGTTAGTATTGGGGGGACTATCGAAGTTGGTGGGACAGGAACAAAATATCTTGCTTTTGGTGTTCAGTTGACAGTGGGTTTCTAAACCGATAATTGCTTCGTATTCAGTGGCAGACATATTTTATCGCTCTCGCCGACACAGGAATGATCTGTTTAATCATTATAGTCGCGATTCTGGAGCATTCCCTCCCTTCATAAAACTTAATACTGTAGTTACTAATCACTTTATGCACCTTTAAGTAGGTGGGTGGAATTAAATATAAAATGAACGTAGGTTGGGTTGAAGCATGAAACCCAACGCCCGCTCATGTTACGCTACCGCTAACCCATCCTACAAATAATTGTGCCTACCTACTTAATATAGCTCAAAAAAGATAATTTATTCAGCCAATGTACGCCATTATTTTAAATTTTATCAAAGGCATAAGACAGGGAAGCTTATCGATAATTTTTCACCGATAAACCTAGCTTTTTGAGTATCGACCACCGACCACCGAAAACCAAAACTTCCCACCTCACCGTTAAGATAACCGCCATAAATCGTAGCAAAAATTAACTTCTAGAGACGGGATATTTGCTTAGTATAGAAACAGAGAGATTATATCTGAGAACTGACCCCATAACCAGCCAAAAGCAATATAAGCGGCGAAAGTGAGCATTTTCTAGGCAAATATTGCCTTAGTAAGTAGGTGGGTGGAATTAAATATAAGATGAACGTAGGTTGGGTTGAAGCATGAAACCCAACGCCCGCTCATGTTACGCTACCGCTAACCCATCCTACAAATAATTGTGCCTCCCTGCTTAATTGACGATTTTTACTTTTTACTTAATTTTATGTCTTTAACTCTCTCAGAACAACTCAAACGAGAACAATTATCCTATCCCCAAACTCTCCTCCATCATCTGCAAAGGTTACGGCATTTTGTGACAGTGGAAGGAGAGGAGAAATTGCAGCAGTGGAAAAACCTGATTGAAAGGGAAAATTTTCAACCTAGCACCCGTAATTTAGCCTATTATCTCGCCCTGAGACAAGAAGATATCCGGGATTTGCAATTAGCTTTAATGCCCTGGGGATTATCTTCCCTAGGCCGGATTGAATCGAAAGTTTTACCGACTCTCGATGCGGTAATTGCCACTTTAGGGGCGGTTTGTCATCAAGAAGCCTCATTATTACCCAAACATCCCCCTTTAGAGGCATTTTTCCAAGGAGATCAACTTTTAGCCTCCCATAGCGCCGAAGTTTTCGGTCTGCCTTCCCCCCAGCGTCGGGTGCGAATTATGGTGACAATGCCGACGGAGGCGGCAACCGACCCCGATTTTATCGCCCAATTACTGCGTTGCGGGATGGACTGTATTCGCATTAATTGCGCCCATGATAGCCCGAAAGAGTGGCAGGGAATGATTGAAAATCTGCGCGAGGCAGTCAAAAATCCCGAAAATTTAGTCAATGGACATACCTGTAAAGTTTATATGGACTTAGCCGGTCCAAAAATCCGTTTAGAACAGATTTTAGCTCCCCAGTCCCAAACCAGACTATATCAAGGGGATTTTCTCCTCTTAACCACCCAACCGCCCCATACTGCCCATCCTCAGTATTTTCAGGCTAATTGTTCCCAACCGGAAATTATTCCCCAAATTCCCGTCGGGGCGAAAGTTTGGATTGATGATGGTCATATTGGGGCTGAAGTTATTGCCATAATGCCGGAAGGTCTTTTACTAAAAATTACCCACGCCAGGGAGAAAGGGGAAAAACTCAAAGCAGATAAGGGACTAAATTTCCCCGATACCGTCTTAAATATCGATCCTTTGACCGCAAAAGACCGGCAAGATTTAGATTTTATTGCCGAAAATGCCGATATTATCGGTTACTCTTTTGTACAAAAAGCCAGCGATATCGAGACACTACAGCTAGAGTTACAAAGTCGTTTGGGGGATGCTTGGCGACAAAAAGCAATTGTGGCCAAAATAGAAACACCTTTAGCCGTAAAAAATCTACCGGAATTAATCATCCATGCCGCCGGTAAACAACCTTTTGGGGTGATGATTGCCCGGGGTGATTTGGCTGTAGAAATTGGCTATCAAAGATTAGCAGAAATTCAAGAGGAAATTCTCTGGTTATGTGAAGCAGCCCATATTCCAGTAATTTGGGCTACCCAAGTCCTAGAAAATCTGGTCAAGAAAAGTATTCCCTCCCGGGCCGAGATTACCGATGCCGCTATGGCCGAAAGGGCCGAATGTGTCATGCTGAATAAGGGGGAATATATCCGCGAAGCGGTGACAATTCTCGATGATGTTTTACAAAGAATGCAGACCCACCAAGCTAAAAAAACGCCACAATTACGCGCTCTCCATTCTTGGGTTTAAGCAGTTTCAGTTATCAGTTATCAGTTATCAGTTATCAGTTATCAGTTATCAGTTCACTGTTTACTGTTTACTGATCACTGAAAAAACTACCCACTCCCCCACACCTTGGCTCTTCTAGGTTCTGTGTGATAAGTTTAACTTACATAGGATCGATCTTTGTGTCCTTTGTGTCTTTGTGGTTCGCTCCACTCCCTCGCTAGGAGTAATGTATCTTAGAATACATTTTACCCACCAAACCTGGGAGAGCCACACCTTTTCAACAGGATTGAGAATCAGAGGTAAATTAACGCATATTATTGACCGCACCGCTAACCAAACCAGCGCTAACATAGCGACCATAACCATCAAGACGGTTTTGTTGAGCGATTCGGGAGGGATTATTGACGAGATCGGCAACTCCCACACCCATCATCACCACGGAGATAACTGCGATTAAGTAGTTACGGACAAAAGTTGGATTTTGGTGGCTGACTAACATGGTTGTTACCTCTCTTTCCTGTCGATAACCTTAGAATACGAGAGGGTTTGGGGTGATGTCAGTCCCATAATTCCGGGTGACAGAAGTGGAAAAAAGTGGAATCCACAGATAAGCTATGATTTTTTGTCGATTAGAATCGGTAAATAGGGAATCGGGAACAGGAAAAGGGCAATATTCGTCGCTTATATGGTTAAATAATCAGTAAATTGCCTAAAAACTGACATATTCTCCAGAATATGACCCTAGAAACAGCGATTATGACCATAAAATTTTTCTGGCCTTTAGTTTTAGGATTATCTATTGTTATTATTGACAATGGGCAATATTTGAGAGCAGAAACGGTAACTTTGAGCGCCAGTCAACGGCAACAACTGCGATCGCTAGATGCTAAGATTATTTTACCTAACTATATCCCCCCCGGATTTCGGGCCAGCGAGATTAAAATCCTCGCAGAAGAGGGGAAAGGATACGCAGTCCTCTTTGAAAATGCCGAGAATAGCTGTTTTTTGGTGGAAGGAATCGAAAACGCCAGGGGCGATGATGGTTTAGAATTAGAGGGAACCCTAGCGCTCAATTCCCCACTATTTGGAGAAGGATACTGGCTTAATTATGGTACACCCCAAGACTCGGAATTAAGGCAACAATTTCCCGAACCCGATTTGTATTCCGATTGGATGAAAATGGGAGAATATTTTTATCGTCTCAGTGGGGCATTAATTGCCCGGGAGGAGTATGATTATCCTAATTGCCGTCAAGATATTTCCCCATCGGAAGCGGTTAAAATAATCGAATCTTTTGGAGATAACAATTAAATTGAATTTATCTACAGTCATTTCTAATCTACAACAAAAAGGCAAGGAGCGGTTAGCTTGGTCTGATTTTTTTTGGTTAGGATTAGTAATAATTTTGGGACTGGTTATTAGGTTAACACAATTAAATAGCAAACCTCCCTGGACGGATGAATTTGCCACTATGGTTTTTAGTATTGGCAATAATTACCAGATAGTGCCGTTAAATCAAATAATTTCCCTAGACACTTTATTAGCACCTCTCCAGAGCAACCATCAGGCAACTATTGCCGATGTAATTAAATTAGTTATTCAGGAGGACAATCATCCACCTTTATATTTTATTTTCGCCTATTTCTGGAATAAATTATTCTTTGATCGGGTAGAATATGTATCTTTAGCAGGAATGCGATCGCTGGCAGTATTTTGGGGAGTTATTTCGATTCCTCTAATTTATTTTATCAGTAAATTGGTCTTTAAATCAGGCTCGATCGCTTTTCTTGCGGCGATTTTAATGGCGGTTTCTCCCTACGCGGTTTTTATCTCCCAAGAAGCGCGTCATTATACTTTAGCGGTTGTATTTGTCCTCATATCTTTAGGCTGTTTTCTGAGGGCAAGCAGCAAAATTATCGACCATAAGAGAATATCCCATACTTTGGTTTTTTTCTGGTTAATTGTCAACTGTCTAGGTTTATTAGTCCACTATTTTTTTAGTTTAACTATCCTAGCGGAAGTGCTAACTTTATTATGGATTTTATTCAATCAAATCAAACAAAAAAACTTTTGGATAACTAATTGGTGGCGTTTAAGTTTAGTTTTTTTAGGTAACTTGAGCTTTATTATTATTTGGTTTATCAGCTTTGTACCCAAAGATTATGGCAATCAGATGACTGGTTGGATTCAGAGAGACAATGATAGTTTTTTAGCCGTAATTAGCCCCTTTTTTCAGTTACTGGGAACATTAATAACTATGCTTTCCCTGCTCCCCGTTGAATCAGAATCTTTAATAATTATCTTGATTTCTGGGGCAATAATGATCGGTTTTTTTCTCTGGATTATCCCACAATTAAAAACAGCATGGCTAGACTCCTATAAACCAGAATTAGGCATTCTATCGGCATTTTTTCTCAGTTCAATTGCCATTTTCTTTGTCATCACCTATCTGCTTTCGATCGATATTACCCGGGGAGCTAGATATAGTTTTGTTTACTTTCCCTCGGTAATTTTAATTCTAGCAATTTTATTAGATAATTGTTGGCAAAGGCAGCAGAAAAGAATAGTAATTATTGTAATTATCATGGCTTTAGTTAGTTCCCTAAGTGTGACTTTTAATTTAGGCTATCGTAAGTATTATCGCCCAGATAAATTAGTTACCACTATCGAAAATAATAGCCGTTATCCGTTAGTAATTGCCACTAGCTATAGGAGTTTGGTGCAGGTGGGAGAAATGATGGGAATTGCTTGGGAATTTAACCAAAGATTTCCCGATAAAAACCCTAAGTTTATCTTAGTTAACCCAGAAGAAAAGCCAAATTTTAATCGGTCATCTTCTCCCCCTTTTGAATTATGGTTAATCAATTTCCATTCTTCAATAGATTTATCGGACTGTCAACCTTCAGAGTTGTCCTCCAATTATGTAACAGGTTATCAATATCAAAAGTTTCTCTGTGGGCGATCGATGGATTATAATAATAAAGTTAAGTAGGGCTATTAACTATGATTATTTGGGTAAATGAACAGATTGATCCCTGTGGTTTAGTACAAGCTTGTATTGCCTGTCAAGACGAACAAGCGGCAAAAGATTGTCATCAAAGTTGGTTAACCAATCTTACGGACGAACAAAAACAAGCGGGGTGGGTAGCAGTTTTAAGAACCGTAGAATCCTGGGATGATGTACCAGTAAATGCTCTGAAGTTAAGTTATTAACTAGGGTTTGCGGCAAAAAGTTTTGCGTGGGTGTGGGGTGTTTTTAAAGTTGAATGGGGAGTTAATCCCACTATTAACAATGTCAATCGATGACAAAATTTTGGCTGCCAGAGCTTTGAGAGCAAAAACAGGCGAAAAGACAGAAGAGAAAGGAGATATCTGGCTAAAATAACGTCAGTTCGGGTTAGGCAGATTTTACCATGACTTTCAGGAAAGAATAGGACTGACTGGCTAAGGTAAAATTAGGGTTTCGGCTTATCTTGAACTGAGGTTAAAATAAAAAATATTTCAGTTATCAATTTTTCATGAATATCAGACAAGAAATCACTTTATTGATGATGTGCATGGCATTTTCGAGTACATTTTTCGGTGAGGTTTTCGCTGCTCCACGTCTTGACTGGCACAGTGCCGATTTTGAAGGTCTGCGAGTAATTGCCGAGTCAGCTTGGAAGACCGAATACGAAGCAAAGAAACGCGGGGAAGAACTACACTTCAAATATGGATTTCAAAATCTGGGTATTCTTTGGATTCCTTACTATAGTAATCTATCGGGAAAATCGCTCTATCAAACAATTATCGTTCCAGAGGGCAATTGTGATCGATTTTTACAAGAGAATATTCGACGAATCAATCGCGATGCCTACTGCTTTACACCCAGTAATCGTGGTTTAGCTCCCAATCGTCGAGGTGGTCGTATTTTCTAATTTTATATCTCCACGGCTGTGATAATTCTCAACTCAATTTTAGAGTGAGCAAGAAGGCTAAAGCCTAAAATAAAAAAGAGGGCAGGTTTTACCCCACCCTTTGATCCTACTTTAAACGAATTACTAACCGGCGATCGGGTTCCACGCCGCGACTTTCCGTGGTTAAATCGTTTTCTTCCTGAAAAAAGGCATGGATTTGGCGACGTTCCGCCGAAGATAGGGCTTTTAATTCTATTTCCTGTCCTGTTTGCCGCACTTGCGTCGCCGCTTGATTAACCCAGTCGAAAAGTTCTGACTGTCTTTGTTGACGATAGCCATTGATTTCGACAATATAGAACTGATGTTCTGCCGACTCGACACCAATATTCAGAATCGTATTAGCTAGGGATTGAATCGCATCCAGTCCCTCACCCTTGTTAGCGAGGAGAAGTTCCACTTGTTGGGGACTCAATTGACTGCTATCAATAATTAACCAACAGGAGGAAGGTCCAGTTCCCAATTCCTGCACACCAATCTGGACATCTGTGGGCATGGCCATCAACTTTAGCAGTTTTTCCAGCCATTGTTTAGCTTTCTCGCTATTTTGCTCCCATATACTCATTACGATGTTTTTTCCTTTTTCTTGCTAGAACGTTTTTCAAAGGGGAGAGCATCGCGGGATTTTTCCGTTTTTTCCTGTTCCGCTACCAATTTTTGCAGGTTTTCCGGTAAAGGTTCCCGCATCAAAATCACCGTTTGAATAGTTTGGAAGATGTTCGCAGTTAAGATATACATCAATACCCCCGCCGGTAAGGGGAAAAACAGGAACATCATACTAAAAATTATCGGGGTGATTTTATTCACCGTTTGCTGTTGTTGGGCTGCTCCCCCCGAAGGAGCGCCGGCACCGGATAACTCTTGGTTAACATAGATACTAATACCGAAAGCGATCACCATCGCCAAGATATCCCAGTGAATTTCACCATTGGCACCGGTTGCCCCAATTCTTCCCAGGGCCTCAATAAAGAGAAAACCCGTATTAGCGGCAATCCCCGGCACGATAACTTTAATACTGGCATCTCCGGGGGCTAAAGCGACGATAGAACCGTCTTCATTAACTTGCACCAGTTCTTGACCTTTAACCACCTCGTAGGTGGGTTTTAGGTTATTTTCGGGTGCTTCCGTGGCTAATTGGCTTAAAGACTTGCCCTGGTCGTTTTGCAGGTCGATTTTTACCTGTTCTCCCGGGGCGATTTTATTGCCTTGGGGTAAAAAAGCGGTGATGGGATAGTGGAGAGACTCGTCAATATAAACGTTTTGGGGTTTGGTGCCATAGGGTTGGCGCTGGACGAGGGCGATTTGTTCGCTCGGTAACACCTGTAAATCGACGGTGTAGTTAATATCCGAGAAGGGGGAACCCCGCAGCGTCGCAAATAAAGCCAAAAGAATCGGCATTTGTAATAACAGGGGTAAACAACCCGCTAGGGGATTGCCCAACTCCTGCATTAATTTGCCCATTTCCTCCTGTTGTTTTTGGGGGTCATTTTTGTAGCGTTGTTGAATTTCTGCCTGTCTTTCCTTCATCAAGGGTTGAGTGATTCGCATTTTTCTCATATTGCGAATCTGGCCGGCGCTGAGGGGAAAGACGGCAAATCTGACCACCAGCGTTAAAGCAATGATGGCGAAACCGTAACTATGCACAATCCGAAAGAAAAAATCTAGGATTGGCAACATGATATTTGTGGAAATAAATCCGACTCCAAAATCCATGGCTTTAATCTATGCCTTCTCGTTTAATGGGGGTTCACTTTGACAAATCTAATTTATCGAATCGCGGCGATCGATTATTTTGTTTTATTGACTGATGATCGATTCTAGGGGACGACCGGTTTTATCGGCGACTCTTTCGGCAATGTAGTCATGAATTTCCCGGAATTTCGGCATCGCTCGCATTTCTAAACGACTTCTATCCTTGAGAGTTACGACAATGTCTCCCCAAAGACCAATTCCTCTCGGCATTTTTGCCACTTTTGCCACTTCTGAATAGATAATATCTGTGCGATCGCGTCCCATCCAACCCCCAGTGATTGAAATCCGCCGATCGGTTATCTTATATCTTAACCAGATTGCCCGCACCACTGCCCCAACGGTTAAAGGTAAACAAATCACTGTAAATCCTAGCAGTATATTGATGATTAGGTCGCCGATGTGCGGACCGCCTTCATAAAAAGTTTCTTCTTTAATGCCCATGAATTATATTGGCCTTCACTAACAACTGCTTTAATTCTCGCAAAAAATGTTCATAATTGCACTCGATCGCCCCGGGACGGATAATGATTATTCCTCGCCATCCTGTCGCTATTTCTGGCAATAACTGCCGAATTACCGCTCTTATTTGCCTTTTTAGTCGATTACGAACCACCGCTTTTTTACTAACTTTCTTGCTAATCGAGATGCCAAAACGACTGGGAAGAGCCTTATCCGGGCCAGAATCCTCTAAACTAATTAAGGTTAAGTGGGAACCGTGATAACGCTTCCCTGTTCCATAGACAGCTTGAAAATCCTGTCGATGTTTTAAGCGATGAACTTGGGGTAATCCCACGAAAATTAGTCGGTTCCCAGAATAACCTAAACACTTAAACGATAGCGTCCTCTTTTCCGACGAGCTTTAATCACTTTACGTCCGTTGACGCTACGCATTCTCGCTCTAAATCCGGAAGTGCGCTTCTGTTTGCGCGTGGTTCCTTCTAAAGTACGTTTACTCACTGCTGATTTTTCTCCTTAAGATAGAGTTAGTCTATAGATATTAAAGACACAATTTCTGATTATAACAAAATTCCTAGGAATTTGGAAGCCTATGGTCAAGCTCCGTTTTGGTCGGGATATCTGTAATTGTCTCCCGGTGGCTGAAAAGCGCGAATGGTTAGTCACTAATGGTATTGGGGGTTTTGCCTCGGGAACTGTGGCCGGATTGCTAACGCGCTGTTATCATGGCCTCTTGATCGCTGCTTTGGCTCCACCGACGAAAAGAACACTTCTAGTGACTAAAATCGATGAATCGGTACAATATAACCAGAAACTCTATCATCTGGCCAGCAATCGCTGGTTAGGTGCTACGATCGAACCACAAGGCTATATTAATATCGAAAGTTTTCATCTGGAAGGGACAATTCCCGTCTGGACTTTTATCTGTGGGGATGCCTTACTAGAAAAGCGTATCTGGATGGAACAGGGAGAAAATACCACCTATACCCGCTATACCTACCTTCGCGGCAATTCTCCTTTAACCCTGAATCTGACTGCTTTTGTCAATTATCGCGATTTTCACGGCAATACCCAGAGTTTTAACTGGCAAATGGCTATTAGTCCCCTAGAAAAAGGAGTAAGAGTGATTGCATATAACAATGCTGTACCTTTTTATCTATTAATCAGTCAAGGAGAGGTTTTTCCCGCTCATATCTGGTATTATCGCTTTGATTTGGCTGTGGAACGTTATCGTGGTTTAATCGATCGGGAAAATCATCTCCATGCCGCCAGTTTTTCGGCTACTCTTAGAGTGGGAGAATCGGTGACAATTGCCGCTAGTACCCGTCCCGATCCCAGTTTAGACGGTCAATCTTCTCTAGAGTCTCGCTATCGCTACGAAAATAGTCTGATTAATCCCCAGCAGCCGCCATGGATTCAACAACTTACCCTCGCTGCCGACCAGTTTATCGTTAGTCGTCCTCTCCGGGATCAACCGGATGGCAAAACGATAATCGCGGGTTATCCTTGGTTTGGTGATTGGGGTCGCGATACGATGATCTCCCTAAGAGGATTAACTTTGACTACAGGCAGATCTGCGATCGCCAGTCAGATTTTACTAACTTTTTCCCGTTATCTAGACCGGGGTTTATTGCCCAATTTACTGCCCGATGGCGGAGAAATGCCCGAATATAACGCTGTCGATGCTATTCTTTGGTATTTTGAAGCCATTCGTTCCTATTTTAACCAAAGCCAAGATTTTGAGTTTCTCAGAACTATTTATCCCGCTTTAACGGAAGTGATCGCTTGGTTTCGTCGCGGTACTCGCTACAATATTCACCTAGATGACGATGGTTTGATCTATGCCGGCGAAACGGGAGTACAGTTAACTTGGATGGATGCCAAAGTTGATGATCTGGTGATTACTCCCCGCATCGGCAAACCCGTAGAAATTAATGCCCTTTGGTTCAATGCCCTAAAAATTATGGTTCAATTTGCCCATTATTTGGGCATGGATGCCACTGATTACGAAAAAATGAGAGAAATGACCTTAAAAGGGTTTTCTCGCTTCTGGGACGATTCTCTAGGGTACTGTTACGATGTTTTAGATACGGACAAGGGTAATGATGCCAGTTTACGACCGAATCAACTTTTTGCCCTGTCTTTGTCGGTGGAGGAGTTATTAAATTCCCCACAGAAAAAGGCCATTCTCGATATTTGTGCTTTAAAACTTTTGACTTCTCGCGGTTTGCGATCGCTAGATGCCGATCATCCTGATTACCTTGGCGTTTACAGTGGCGATCGCTTAAAAAGAGATAGTGCCTACCATCAGGGGACAGTCTGGGGATGGTTATTAGGGGCATTTATCGAAGCCCATCTAAAAGTCTATCGCGATCCCATCCTAGCCCAGAGTTTTTTAACACCGATGATTGACCATCTTCGGGATAGCTGTATCGGTAATTTAAGTGAAATTTTCGATGGTAATGCTCCTTTTACTCCTAGGGGTGCTTTTGCCCAAGCATGGACGGTGGCAGAGGTATTAAGGGTTTGGCAAGGGATCCAAGAATTTCGGCCATAATCCTTTAAAATAAGCAATGGTTAGGTGTGTTAAACCCCCCAAAAGACCGACCCTAAAAACCTCAGTTAGACCGTTAAAGACAAAACTCTTATGCAGAAACCGCAAGTTATTTTTCTCGATGCTGTGGGAACCCTTTTTGGGGTAAAAGGCAGTGTCGGAGGAATTTATAGTCAAATAGCGGCGGATTTTGGGGTAGAGGTGGCGGCCGAGAGTCTAGAACAGTCTTTCTTGGCTATTTTCCCCACTTCTCCCCCCCTAGCTTTTCCTGACGTTGAACCGGCACAAATTCCTGAGTTAGAGTATCGCTGGTGGCGATCGCTGACTGGGGCAGTTTTTAATAATTTAGGTTATCTGGGAAGATTTCCCGATTTTGAGGCTTTTTTTGGCGAACTTTATCATCATTTTGCCACGGCCGAGCCTTGGGTGCTGTACGAGGATGTCATTCCCGCTTTAAGACTCTGGCAGATTCAGGGGATCGAGTTGGGCATTATTTCTAATTTTGATAGTCGTATCTACCAAGTTTTGGCCGAATTAGGCTTAGAATATTTTTTTCGATCGATCACGATTTCTTCTCAGGCAGGAGCAGCTAAACCCGATGCTGAAATTTTTCAAATCGCCCTGCAAAAACATGATTGTCCCTCGGCACAAGCTTGGCATATTGGCGATAGTAAAAAAGAGGATTACCAAGGGGCAAAAGCTTTGGGTATAGAAGCGTTTTTAATTAAAAGATAAAAGCGAGAAAAAGTCTTTCAGTGGGAAGAGGGGATAGGGAGGAAAAACATATCCCCAAAACCAAAATATCTGAACACTTTTTGATGTGGAGGTGTTAGAGGGATTCCTGGGATGGAATGGAAGGAGATTCGGACTGATCAGCGTTAGGATCTGTCTCTTTGGGGGCGGCCACTTTTACCAAAGCATGACGCAAAACATCTTCTCCGAGAGTGTATCCTCGCACTAGCTGCTCGACTACCGTGCCTTCGGGATGTTCATCGGTGTACTCCCGCATCATCGCTTCGTGGTAGCTAGGATCAAAGGGTTGACCTTCCGGACGCATGGGGGAAACGCCCAAACGCTTGAGACTGTCCACTAAGGTTTTATAGACCCCTTGGTAACTCTTGTGAATACCCATCTCGCCATCGTTAGCTGGTTTAATTTGAGTACGAGCGCGCTCAAAATTATCCACCACACCAAGAATTTCCATCAGGGTTTTGCCCTTGATTTTTGTTTCCAGTTCCTCTTTTTCCTTGGCCGTGCGTTTGCGAAAATTGTCGAACTCGGCTGCTAGAGTGATATAGCGTTTCTTATAGGCATCAACCTGTTGGGTTTGTTCCTCTAACTGCTGTTTGAGAGTATCAATTTCCTCTTGTAGAGTATCGATAGTCATTCCACCTAGAAAGGAAAATTCCTCGCTAGAGGCGGCCTTGTCCGTCACCGTTTTGGCTTCATCGGTGACACTGGCTTCTGATTCGTTTGTAGGAGATTCAGGGGAATTAGAAGAGGATTCTTGGTTTTCGTCGAAAATTGCCGAGGTATTTGGTTCTGCACTCATGGTATAGGATTTTAGTGGGGAATTTGGCAATATATGACCATTTAATGCTGATTTTGGTCTTTAAGTACCAGCTAATAATCAAGGTTTAACCCTTAATGTAACATTTTGTGGACAAGATCCGTAACTAGATATAAGCGGCCCCGATAGATAATCAGTGATCTAGAAAAATTTTTGCTAGAATGCAGTTTTCTCAGTAAAATTGGGAAGATTAAAGGCTAGTGAAGAGGTTAGGAATCGTCTATGACATTTTCTTCCAAGAAAACCCGTGCTGTCGCCCTACGCAATTACTTTTCCCCCTTTGGTAACAAGTTAGTGCAGTCGGGCTATATCGGTGCCGAGCAAATGCAACAGGCCCTGGTAGAAACGCGGAAATCGGGACGATCGCTAGTAGAAATATTGCAAAAACTAACCGGGCGGCCTTTGCCCCCGGATTTACAGCGACAGTATAAGAAAAACCAGTTATTTGAACTAAAAATCCTCTACGGAGTCGAATCGCTCGACCCAGAATTGAGCGATGTGGATGGACTGGAAATAGCCAGGCTGATCGATTCTTTGATTCCGATCGATCTTTGTCGTCGCTATCGTCTCATCCCCCTGCGTCGAATCGAAGGAGAGCCAGCCGCGATTTTGATAGCCATGGTCGATCCTGACAACCTCGAGGCTACTGACGATATCAATCGTATCCTCCGCCCCAGGGATTTAGGTTTACAGCGTTTGGTGATTGCCGGGGAAGATTATGAAAGATTACTGGAAAAATTCCACTCGGCTCAATCGGAACTAGAACGGGAGAAAGCCCGACTGCAAAAAGAAAAAGAACTGGAAAAACTCTCGGATCTGACCGATATTGTCGGCAGTCTTGATTTGACCTCTGGTGTTGCTAACGATGAAGTGGCCGATGATCTCGGAGAAGGGGATGCTAATCAAGCCCCCGTCATCAACCTTGTCAATAAAATTATAGCTAAAGCTCTACAGGAAGGATCCTCCGATATTCACATCGAACCCCAAGAAGAATTCCTGAAAATTCGCTTTCGCAAAGATGGAGTTCTTCATCAAGCTTTTGAGCCACTGCCGAAAAAAATTGCCCCGGCGGTCACAGCCCGGTTTAAAATCATGGCCGATCTCGATATTTCCGAACGTCGTCTTCCCCAGGATGGTAAAATTCGGCGGATGTATCAAGGACGAAAAGTAGATTTTCGGGTTAATACCCTGCCCAGTCGCTACGGGGAAAAAGTCTGTTTAAGGATTCTCGATAACTCGGCTACCCAGTTGGGTTTAGATAAACTAATCACTGATCGAAATACTCTGCAAATCGTCCGAGACATGGCTAGTCGTCCCTTTGGTCTGTTGCTGGTGACAGGCCCCACCGGTTCAGGGAAATCCACCACTTTATACTCGGTGTTAGCGGAAAGAAATCACCCTGGGGTCAATATTAGTACGGCCGAAGACCCGATCGAATATTCTCTGCCAGGCATCACCCAGGTGCAGATAATTCGCGAAAAAGGCATGGATTTCGCCTCGATTCTGCGGGCATTCCTGCGACAAGACCCGGATGTGATTCTGGTGGGAGAAACTAGGGATAGGGAAACGGCTAAAACGGTGATCGAGGCCGCCTTAACCGGTCACTTGGTCTTAACTACCCTACACACCAACGATGCCGCAGGTGCGATCGTTCGTCTTGATAAGATGGGGATTGAACCGTTCATGATTTCTGGTTCTCTGTTGGGAATCTTGGCCCAGCGTCTCGTGCGGCGCGTCTGTACCCAGTGTCGGGTCGCCTATCACCCTAGTCAAGAGGAATTAGCCCGTTTTGGTCTTTCCGCTGCCAATGAACAGGAAGTGACTTTTTATAAGGCTAATACCCTAACTATGGAGGAAATTCAACAAGCGCGAAAACAGGGCAATCTCTGCCTTAAGTGTGCTGGCAGCGGTTACAAAGATCGCATCGGTGTCTATGAGGTAATGCAGAATAGTGAACGAATACAGCAGTTAATTAACCAAGGGGCGACAACCGATCGCATTAAGGAGGCGGCCGTTGATGAGGGCATGGTGACACTCCTAGCCTATAGTTTAAATCTGGTGCGCGAGGGTTACACCACCCTCGAAGAAGTAGAACGGGTGACACTGACCGATTCTGGTCTAGAAGCGGAATTAAAAGCCAAACGGAAAAGCGGTTTAATCTGTAGTGGTTGTCGCGCCGAACTACAACCAGAATGGCTCGATTGTCCCTATTGTATGACACCGCGATTTAGTGATTAAGACAGTTTTTCAGTTATCAGTTATCAGTTATGAGATTTGAGTTTTAAGTAAGGAGTATTAAGTGAGTAGTCTTAAATAGCACTTTCCCAATGTCTTTTCACTGTTCACTGATTTTACCTTATAGATGGGGTTTAACTTATGGAATTAATGATCGAAGATTTAATGGAACAATTGGTCGAGATGGGCGGTTCCGATATGCACATTCAGTCTGGGGCGCCGGTCTATTTTCGCATTAGTGGCAAACTGTCCCCGATTAATGAAGAATCTTTAACCCCGCAAGATTGTCAGAAATTGATTTTTAGTATGCTCAATAATACCCAAAGAAAAGAGTTAGAGCAGAATTGGGAATTAGACTGTTCCTACGGGGTGAAAGGATTAGCAAGATTTAGGATAAATGTTTATAAAGAAAGGGGAGCCTATGCAGCTTGTTTACGCGCTTTGTCCTCTAAAATGCCTAACTTTGAACAATTAAATTTACCAGAAGTGATCCGAGAATTATCGGAAAGACCGAGGGGATTAATTCTCGTAACTGGCCAAACAGGTTCAGGTAAAACTACCACTTTAGCGGCAATTTTAGACTTAATTAATCGGACTAGGTCTGAACATATTTTAACTGTAGAAGACCCAATTGAATACGTTTTTCCTAATATAAAAAGCCTGTTTCACCAACGACAAAAAGGAGAAGATACCAAGAGTTTTGCTAACGCACTAAGAGCAGCTTTACGGGAAGATCCTGATATTATCCTTGTGGGAGAAATGCGGGATTTAGAAACAATTAGTTTGGCAATCACGGCGGCGGAAACCGGTCACTTAGTCTTCGGAACCCTACACACTAGCTCGGCAGCGGGAACAGTGGATCGGATTATTGACGTTTTCCCCGCTAACCAACAGGCACAAATTCGCGCCATGTTATCCAATTCTTTACTAGCAGTTTTTAGTCAAAACCTAGTCAAGAAAAAAAATCCCAAACCGGGGGAATTTGGACGGACAATGGTACAGGAAATCATGGTGGTAACTCCAGCGATCGCTAACCTAATTCGCGAAGGAAAAGCCCCCCAAGTTTACTCGGCAATTCAAACGGGAATGAAGCTAGGAATGCAAACTATGGAACAGGGATTAGCTAATTTAGTTGTTAGCGGTGTTATATCCTTTGAAGAGGCAATTTCTAAAAGTAGTAAACCCGATGAATTACAACGTCTGGTCGCTGGGTCCGTTGCTAACGCCAAAACTAAAGCCCGTTTCTAATGATAAATACTGTTTAAAAGGCATAGGAGATTGGGGAGTACCGAAGCAGGGACAATAAATAAAAATAATCTCCTGACTCCTGATGGCTAACAGCTAACAGCTAAAAAACTGATAACTGATAACTGATAACTAATTTGTCCTATGCCTACTTTTGTCGCACAAGTTAAAAGCAGCTCTGGAAAAGTTTTCCAAGAGAAAGTTGAAGCTATGTCTCCCGATCATGCTCGAATGATACTGAAGGCAAAATATGCCGCCGTCGGTAAAGTCAAAAAAGCGGGAGGAGAGATCGATCTTTCTAGTTTAGAGTTGATATTTGCCAAGATTTCCATCAAAGATAAAGCGGTTTTTTCCCGTCAATTTTCGGTAATGATTAATGCTGGTGTGCCGATTATGAGATGTTTGGGAGTTTTGGGGGATCAGTCCAGTAATCCCAAGATGAAAAAGGCCTTACAAGCGATTAGTGCTGAGGTACAGCAAGGAAGTCCGTTATCGGAAGCGATGGCCAAACATCCGGAGTGTTTTGATGAACTTTATGTCAGTATGATCGAAGCTGGAGAGACGGGGGGGGTACTCGATGAAGTGCTGCTCCGTCTCTCGAAACTTTTGGAAGATATGGCCCGCTTGAAAAACCAGATTAAATCAGCGATGACCTATCCGGTAGCGGTGGGAATTTTGGCGATAATTGTGTTTTTCGGGATGACGATCTTTTTAATTCCCGTGTTTGCGAAAATTTTCACCGATTTGAAGGTGCCACTACCAGCTTTAACGCAATTTATGCTCTTTTTAAGTGGTGTGATGCGTAGTTGGTTGATTTTAATTCCGATTGTCACCATTGCTGCCACGGTTTTTTTGCTGCGTCGCTATTACAAAACCCCGATAGGTCGTCTGCAAATTGACTGGTTTTTCCTTAAAATGCCCCTTTTTGGCGATTTGAATAAAAAATCGGCTGTGGCTAGATTTTGCCGGGTTTTTGGGACTCTGACGCGTTCTGGTGTCCCGATTTTGAGTTCCCTTGATATAGTTTGTAATACGGTGGGTAATCAGGTAATTGCTAATACGATCGCTGGTGCTAAGAAGGAAATTCAGCAGGGGGGAATGATGAGTTTGTCCCTACAAAAAGCCAATGTTTTCCCACCTTTGGCCATTCAAATGATTAGTATTGGTGAAGAAACAGGAGAATTAGATGCCATGATGATGAAAGTAGCGGATTTCTACGAAGATGAGGTGGAACAGGCCGTTAAAGCTTTAACCAGTATCATTGAACCCTTGATGATGGTCGGTATTGCCGGGATGGTGGGAATTATTCTTCTGTCTATGTACCTACCCATGTTTAAAGTTTTCGACGCCTTGCAATAAGTTTATCAGTGATCAGTTATCAGTGACTATTGCCGGTAGCCTGAAATCAACCAGATTTTAATTTTCATCTCCTTTTATTTGATTAGGTGAATCTGTATCTTAGGAAACTTTTGGTTGTTCAAAATTACCGGCCAGCTTTGATTGATGATTACTTGGAATTAGTCGATCAAGATTAGCTGACTCTCTGGGGTTAGAGCATAAAGGGAACAATTTACGATGGTTAAGCTCCTAAAATCAAGCGCTGACGATGAAAATTAAGCAGCGAAATCTCTTGGCCAGAAACCCTTTCTAACATCTCGACGATATGATCGGGCTGCAGTAAAGTGCCATCATTGCGACAACTGCCCACATAGCACAAAACGGCTTGTTTGTCAACAGTTTTTAACTCTAATTCATATAATTGTTCTCGCAGATTAATCGTGACTTTTTTGCCGGATTTGGTGGTTTTTTCCCGTTCCATCACCGTTGCTTGTTTAATTGCCTCGATCCAATTTTGCCACTGTTGGCAGTCAATTCCCTCGCTATTAAAAGTGAGCAAATACTCAGCTTTTTCCAACAAACGGGTGGCAGCAGGAGCATTTAAGGGAATTTCTTCCACCTGATAAACCGGCAAATCTGCGGGTAATTGTGCGGTTAACTGCTGTTTAAACGTCTCTAAATCCATCACTTTTGTCAATTCAAAATCGACAATCTCACCGCTACTGGTTGCTCCCAAGGATAAAGCATTGGCGATCGAAATGCGCGGACCAGGGTGAAATCCACCAGTAAAGGAAATGGGAATAGCAGCCCGACGGACGACGCGATCAAATAAACGCACCAGATCCAAGTGGCTAACTAGGGCTATTTCGCCAATTTTGCCAAACCAAACCCGAATTCTTTGGGTGCGTTCTTGATTGGGTTGAAAATGTCCGGCAAAAGCGGGAATCGGGGGCGCTTCAATGACGATATTATGGCCAAAATCGACGCTACAAACGCCACAATGGGAACAACCCTCAAAAGAACAATCGGGGACCGTTGCCGCGTCTAGGGCGCGTTTTAAGTCCTCCTCTAGCCATTTTTTATCGATACCGGTATCCAGATGATCCCAGGGCAAAGGACGCTCTAAAATATCTTTGTCTGTATCGGCAAAAATATTCCATTCTCCCTGTTCTACCTGACGATATTTCCAAGTTAAACCGGATTCTTCGATCGCCTGTGACCATGCTTGATAGGCTTTTTCCGTATTATCCCACCAAGCATCCATCCCCGCACCCAATTGCCAAGCGCGCAGTACCACTTTCCCTAAACTTCTGTCACCGCGACCGATAAAATCTTCCATAGCCGAGATGCGGACATCGGTATAATTGACTTTTACCCCTCTCATGCCTTGGAATTCCTGTCTTAATAACTCCTGTTTGCGGATAAATTCGGCCGTGGAGACGGAATGCCACTGGAAGGGGGTATGGGGTTTAGGGGTAAAATTCGAGATAGTTAGGGTAAAATCGAGGGGTTTCCGCTTCGGTAAACGACATTCCCGACGCAACCAGCGCACCGTTTCCACGATACCGATGACATCCACATCGGTTTCCCCTGGCAAACCGATCATAAAATAGAGTTTGACCTTATCCCAACCCTGTTCGACGGCAGTTTTTATCCCTCTGAGTAATTCTTCGTTGGTTAACCCTTTGTTAATCACATCGCGCATTCGTTGGGTTCCCGCTTCCGGTGCAAAGGTTAAACCCGATTGACGATTGCCCCCAATTATGTTAGCAATATTTTCGTCAAAGCGATCGACTCTTTGACTGGGTAAGGATAGAGATATATTCTCATTCTGGAGACGGTTTTTAATCTCCATACCCACGGCAGGTAAAGCTAGATAATCGGAGCAACTGAGAGATAATAGAGAAAATTCGTTATATCCCGTCGCTCGCATTCCTTTTTCAATCGATTCGATTACTGCTTCCGGTTGCACATCCCGCGCAGGACGGGTTAACATCCCCGGTTGACAAAAACGACATCCCCGAGTGCAACCGCGACGAATTTCCACCACTAGGCGATCATGGACTGTTTCGACGAAGGGAACTAAACCGATAGAATAGGCTGGGATAGGAGTGGCTACCCGGCGTAAAATTCTTTGCGGTACATCGTCACGATTGGGGATAACTGCACCGATTGGGGTGACATCGTAGAAACGCGGCACATATACCCCCGGAATTTGGGCTAAATCTAGCAATAGTTCTTCTTTGCTTAGATTAGCTAGTTTACCTTCTTCTAAAATTAAACCGATTTCTGGCAATAATTCTTCGCCATCACCGAGGGCGATAAAATCAAAAAAGTCGGCGTAGGGTTCGGGGTTAGAGGTGGCAGTTTGTCCCCCAGCAAAAATTAGCGGATAGTTACCCGAGTCTCTTGCTCTCCAAGTCAAGGGAATTGCCGCTAGGTCGAGCATTTCTAAAATATTGGTGGCTCCTAGCTCATAACTGAGACTAAAACCGAGAATATCAAAATCTGTGAGGCAACGACGGGATTCTAGGGCAAATAGGGGGGTTTTTGTCTCTTTGAGTTTTTGGGCTAAATCCGGTGCGGGTAAATAAGTGCGATCGCAGAGTTGGCGGGGTTGTGCATTGAGGATATTGTAGAGGATAATATGGCCGAGGTTAGATGCCCCCACTTCGTACACTTCCGGATAGGTTAACACCCAACGAACCACCGCACTTGCCCATTCTTTATGTTTAGCACCTAACTCGTTGCCCAAATAACGCGCTGGTCGAAAAATGTCGGGGGTGAGCAGTTGGTCTAAAGCAATAGTCACGGCAATCTACCTCAGATATCGTCAGCAATGGGTGCTTTTCTACTATAGCAGCCAGAATCGAGTCAGTATTCAGGAGTCAGTATTCAGGAGACAGGAGATAGGAGATAGGAGACAGGAGATAGGAGGCAGCTTTATTC
>NZ_JAQMSY010000031.1:0-8193 GCF_028329095.1 Microcystis sp. CS-574 | reverse complement strand
TTAAATAATACCTTTCGACAAAGGATTTCTCGGCTGGTGAGAGAGAGTCTATCTTTCTCTAAAAAAATGGAGAATCACCTTGGGGAACCCTTTGGTATTTTATCCATGACTACAATGCACAGCAAAGCAAAGGATTAAGCCACCATCACTACTACCGAATCACCACCAATAATCAGTCTTTAATAACCAGATTTAGTATTATCGCCCTTCCAGAAGTCCAGGAAGAGCGATAACCCGAAACTCTCAACCACGGACAAAACCCTTTCAAGTCTATCAATGGCTAGGTGGGGTGAATACAATCAAACCCGACAGCAACCCCGAAAATCGTGTCAGAATAGATCAGTGTAGTCACTGATTATCTTTGAGAAAAGTATTTATATGTTAGGACGGGACAACTACGATTTAATCATTGTCGGGGGCGGTATAGTCGGAACCACCCTAGCGGTGGCTTTAAAAAATACAGGATTAAATATCGCTATGATCGAGGAACGTCCCCTAGAGGTGGCCGCCTCCCGTCGTCAAGCTTATGCCCTCTCGTTGATGTCCAGCAGGATTTTTACAGGCTTGGGTATCTGGGATAAAATATCGCCCAGTATCGGTAAATTTCGTCATATTCGCCTTTCTGATGCCGATTTTCCGATTTTTGTCCCCTTTGTGGTTGATGAGCTAAAAACCGATTATTTGGGCTATGTGGGCGAACATCAAGTGATTTTAACCGCCCTGCACAATGCCAGCCAAGATTGCGATCGCATTGATTGGTTATCCCCTGCCAAAGTGTTAGAAGTGGAGTACGGAGCAGAAACAGCCACTGTCACCTTGGAAGAAGCTGGTCAAACCCGAAAAATCACCGCAAAATTAGTTATCGGGGCTGATGGAGCCAAATCCGCTATCCGGCAAGGGGCGCAAATTAAAACCAAAGGTTGGAAATATTGGCAATCCTGTGTCGCTTTCACCATTAAACATCAACTCGATCGCAACGATACCGCCTTTGAAAGATTTTGGCCCACCGGTCCGATGGGCATTTTACCGCTCCAGGGTAATCGCTGTCAGATCGTTTGGACAAATCCCCATGGGGAAGCGAAAAAACTGCAAGAAATGCCCGAAGCGGAATTTATCAAGAAATTAGAAGCATATACTGGGGGATTACTGGGAAAACTCGAATTAGTTAGCCCCCGCGCTCTCTTTCCCGTACAGTTAATGCAGAGTGATACTTATGTTAAACCCCGACTGGCTTTAATTGGTGATGCCGCCCACTGTTGTCATCCCGTCGGTGGTCAAGGTTTAAATTTAGGCATTCGGGATGCGGCCGCTTTAGCGCAGGTATTAAAGGAAGCAGCGGAAAAGCAAGAAGATATAGGAGCGCTTTCTACCCTAAAATCCTACGAAAAATGGCGTAGATCCGAGAATTTAGCGATTTTAGGCTTCACAGATTTTCTAGATCGCCTGTTCTCCAATAACTGGCCGCCTATCGTTGTCATCCGTCGTCTCGGATTGGCAATTATGCGCGGTTTCCCCCCGTTGAAATTGTTTGCCCTGCAATTAATGACGGGATTAAAAGGACGTATTCCCCAATTAGCTAGATAGCTGGCCGCTAATTCCGGGGATGGGGGAGAAAGGAAGAAAAAAAAAGCTTGCAAAATGCTGCGATTATCGCTATGATGGTTAAGGTTCAATATCGGGGCGTAGCGCAGCTTGGTAGCGCACTACTTTGGGGTAGTAGGGGTCGTGGGTTCGAATCCCGCCGCTCCGATTGCAGAAAAACAGAGAGTCAGGTAGGGATGCACCTAGTCCCTACTTTGTTCTGTTTACTCGGAATTTTCTTAATTGATCAGCGTTTCTGATCAAGTTAGTTCACCATTAGAATCACTGCTTTAGTCGAAAATGTCTCATCAAATATCAGCTTACGGTTCCTGGAAATCACCGATTACCTCCGATCTAATTGTGGCAGCATCGATTAGTCTTGGTGGTGTAACTGTAGATGGAGAAGATATTTATTGGTTAGAAGGCAGACCACAGGAAAAGGGGCGAAATGTTTTAGTTAAATTAAACCCCGACGGCACAACCACAGACATCACTCCAGCACCTTTTAATGTGCGAACTCGTGTCCACGAATACGGGGGAGGTTCCTATCTAATTGTTGCGGGAATTATCTATTTTTGTAATTTTGCTGACCAAAGAATTTATCGCCAAACTGCTGATAGTTTACCCCAACCTCTGACCCCAGAAAATTCCTGTCGTTATGCGGATTTAATTCTCGATAAATTTGGCAATCGTTTAATCTGTGTTTGTGAAGATCATAGCCAAAAAGATCGAGAACCAGTTAATAGTATTGTCAGCATCGATGTGGATACAGGAGAAATAAAAACTTTAGTATCTGGCGATGATTTTTATACCTCTCCTCGCTTAAGTGCCAATGGTTCTCGATTAGCTTGGATTAGTTGGAATCATCCTAATATGCCCTGGGATAGTTCTTTTCTCTGGGTGGCCGATATTAATAATCTTTATTTGAGTAATATTCGGGTCATTGCTGGTGGTGAAAATGAGTCAGTATGTGAACCGCGCTGGTCCGCCGATGAACAGTTATATTTTACCAGCGATCGCAATGATTTCTGGAACTTTTATTGCTTTAACCATGATGAACAAATCGAACCAGTTATCGAACCAATAGAGGCTGAATTTGCCTACCCTCATTGGGTTTTTGGTTTATCTAACTACGGCTTTGCTGGGGAATCAAAGATTATTTGTAGCTATACAAAAGATGGTCGTTGGTATTTAGGAAGTATCGATACTGTTAATCGAGAATTTCAAGAAATTATTACTGATGATACTAACATTTCTTCCCTACAAGTTAGGGAGAGTAAAATAGTTTTTATTGGCGGTTCTTTCAGGGAAGTAACGGCGGTTATCTCACTGGATTTAGCCACAGGAACGAGAGAAGTTCTCAAATCTTCCAGTAGTTTAACTATTTCTAGCGATTATTTCTCGATTCCGGAAATGCTCGCTTTTCCCACCAGTCAGGGACTAACGGCATTTGCTTGGTATTATCCCCCCAAAAACCCCGATTATACCGCCCCCAATGGCGAATTACCGCCCCTTTTAGTCAAAAGTCACGGTGGACCGACGGCTGCGGCGACCTCTAGTTTAAGTCTGCGGGTGCAATACTGGACCAGTCGCGGTTTTGGCTATCTAGATGTTAATTATGGCGGTAGTACGGGTTATGGTCGTCAATATCGTCAGCGTTTGCTGGGAAATTGGGGAATTGTCGATGTGGAAGACTGCATCAACGGGGCAAAATATTTGGTTAATCAGGGATTAGTCGATGGGGAAAGATTGGCAATTTCTGGAGGCAGCGCCGGTGGTTATACAACTTTAGCGGCCCTAACTTTTCATGATACTTTTAAAGCAGGAGCTAGTTATTACGGAGTTAGTGATTTAGAGGTTTTAGCCACCGATACCCATAAATTCGAGTCGAGATATTTAGATAAATTGGTGGGACGCTATCCTGAAGAAAAGGAAATTTACTATCAGCGATCGCCTATTCATTTTACCAGTCAGTTATCCTGTCCGGTGATCTTTTTCCAAGGTTTAGAAGACCGAGTGGTTCCACCCAATCAAGCGGAAATGATGGTAGAAGCTTTAAAAGCGAAAGGTTTACCCGTTGCTTACGTTCCCTTTGCTGGAGAACAACATGGATTTCGTCAAGCTGAATCGATAAAACGAGCATTAGATGCAGAATTTTATTTTTATTCCCGTCTCTTTGGTTTTACTCCTGCTGATAATTTAGAACCCGTAGAAATTAAGTAATCGTGCAAAGTTAATTTCCTAGGTCAGTAATCGGTGAACAGCAGCTCTAGACGTAATATTATCTAAAGACTAAAAGTCTTTTTAGTTAAGAAACTTCCCCGAATAGAAATAATTTTAATTGTCCCATGTTTTTCTTAGAGGATGTTTGAAAAGTCAGGAGACCACCAGGGGTAGTGTAGTGATATATAGCGGTTCTCACACCTGTGTGGCACAGTTAAACCTTTGCTAATTAAGCTTTTTACATCGATAATATACCTCTTGCGAACAGGAAACGCTATAGGCGCTTTTAGGCTTCTGTTATTGAAAAGAGAGGCAATTTTTCGAGGTTGCTTATATTACAATGTTTCATTATACAGCTTTAAATACTTAGATGCTTGAATCTCAAGAGTAAATTCTTGCTCCACTTTTTGCCTTGCCCGAATGCACAATTGGTTATACCTTTCTGTATCTTCTAATACCCAATTAATTCCCTGTGCCAAGTCTTCCACCTACAAGGGTTTGGCCAGATAGCGTAGCCACTTAAAATGGAAAAGTCATAATCTGATTGATCCATTCCTCAGCCGTAGATGCTTCCCACACTAAGATAATTGCATCGATCGCTTCGCCGATTGGAAGATTCTGAGAAAGAATTAGAACACCAGAACTCGTTTGCGACAAGATGAATTGACCAAACTCAGTCGGCATGGTTTTGCGATCGTGCGTGACCAGCACCCTACCATCCCGTGCTGCAATGGTTAAAACTTCTGGATCTTTTATTCCTTCAAGCCCTGCTTCATTAGCTGACTGAAAATCCAGATTTGGTTGTCCGCGGATTGCGCCAGTCACAATTGCCTGTCTGAGATCGGCATCAGCTTGAAAGCGAATTTTTGTCATGCTGCTTTCTACTTCTTGGCTTGAGCCGCCTTCAATTTTTGGTACAGCAAAGGACTCTTTTCTCTACAAGACTGTTGTAGTCGCTGAAACTCGGCTTCACCCTTTTTCAGATAGGCATCGACAAGCTCTCGATTGGCCAGATAGAAAGCGATCGCACCATAAACCTGTTCGAGGGAAAGGATTGGGAAATTTTGGGCAATGCTTTCGGGCGATTCTCCGTTTAAGAAAGAATAGACAACTGAATCAAGGGAGATACGAGTTCCTTCGAGCCAATATTCTTCGTCTCGTTGCTCGATGTACTGTTTTGTTGGGATGGGGGCTAATTTCATAGGAGCAATGTTGCTGTTTAGCTAAAGGGATAAGAAATCGCATTACCAAGTAGGAATACCATTGCTAGGACTGGAGCATAGATTTTTGGAGATGTCTATTTCTTATGATGATATTAGCGTCGAGAACGAGGAATTTGAGTCTCACCCGCCTAAATCCTTTCTCTGATTCGCTCTGTCCGCTTCACACATCTGACGAAACTCACGAACAATATCGTCCTCGGAAATTCCTTTTTGACTTAACAGGTACTCAAATTGAGCGGCCACCGCTTGTAAGGCAGCGATATCGGCGCTTTTACTCCTCTGTTTAACGGGGAAATAGAACCCAACAGTATGACCGTGACGTAGTACCTCAACGGGAGTCTCACCGTATATGTATTTAGGGAGTTCGCTCCGAAATTCTCGCACCCCAATTTTCTCAATGTCATGCTTATCCATAGTCTCTCTCGTTGTGTACACATTATGTACATAGGGTAGCACTATTTGAGAAAGGATATCAACAAACAACTTTACTCATGTTTTACCAGATTAAATTTTTAATCTGGTTTAAAGAAAATGCCATCCATTTGCAACATCCTTCCAAATTTTATTATTTTCATTTATTACTTATAATCTTTTTGATTAAGAGCTTCATTTTTGCTTTAGTTGCTTGAACAAGGTTTCCAATATAATAAAAATCTCTTAATTGTTTATAATACAGAAATCTCATCACGCTTTTACCCCTTCCCTGACAATGAATGCACAAAAATTTTATCTCTTTATTTAAATTTTTATTATATCCATAAGGAATTCCATTTTTGAATATAAGTTTTTTTAAACCAAATTGCATTTGGTATTCATCCTCTAAGTAATTAGTTGATGAATTAATATTGTGATCTAGTGTCATATTATTATTTATGACTGTAGTAAGATTAGCCACTTTGGGATTGTCTTTAGACCATAGATATAATAGAGTCATGTCTATAATTCCTCTTAGCTTATGATTATCAATATGCCATTGCCATTTAGCTTCTAGCTTATCTCGTATGTTTTTATTGCTGTATGCTTCAATACAAAAATCCGTAAAATCCTCCAATGCCTCAAGGGTTCAATATGAAAAATGAGGAGAAGATGCCCATCTAAAATTATCTTGATTTTTAGGAGTAGATGTCATTAAAGCAGCTATACAATCATTAGGTAAGATTGGATAAACTTCCTCTGAATAATTTGCAAAGGTCATGGCATCACTATCTACTAGAAATATTCATCTATGATCGTTCTCTTTCATCCATTTTCCCAACACAAACATACGTTTCCAAACGGGAATCTCATATTTTTTCGAGTAATCGGACATCTCAACGTAGCATTTCTGAAAATTTTCATATTTATCAAACTCTACTAGAGTGGTATCCCAATGATTTTGCCAAAAATCTTTATTAGTGTCATCTCCTATAAGCACAACTTTATTATTAAAGTTTGCCGCTGATTTCAAGGCAAATTTTAAATAATTTGGCTTACCACCAAAATGGGCAATAATTACAGGAATTTCTAAGGTTTCTATTGATTTCACGGTTTAATAACCTCCATTTTTTGAATTAAGTTCTGAGTTCTGGAATCTGGTCGTTGCGCTGTTAGGACACTTCAAGGAATCAAGGTTATTGAGAATGATCGAGGAATTTATGCGCTTTTAGGCTTCTGTTATTGAAAAGAGAGGCAATTTTTCGAGGTTGCTTATATTACAATATCTCATTATACAGCTTTAAATACTTAGATGCTTGAATCTCAAGAGTAAATTCTTGCTCCACTTTTTGCCTTGCTCGAATGCACAATTAGTTATACCTTTCTGTATCTTCTAATACCCAATTAATTCCCCGTGTCAAGTCTTCCACCTCGAAGGGTTTGGCCAGATAACCATTCTCTTGATGTTTGATCATATCGCTCTTCTGGAACTTTCGGAAATCCCTGACCGAATCCAGATTCTGAAACCCTTGGTTGACGAGTGATCGCTAACTTTTTTTCTAATAAAAACTCAAATTTCGGGTTTCTGTTAGTTAGCGATAGCTTGAAGGTGGGTCTATTGGACTGATGGTGATCGGACTGGCTTGACTGGCAGCATGAATGATAAAATCTATTTTCAAGTCTAAACAAATCGGACTAGAAATATCCTGCTCAATTAACTCTAAATCGGTTCTATTCTGGTAAAACTCCAATCGTTTTAATGCTTTCTCCTTATTTCTGACTAAGCCAATAACTTTGATAGAAGAATGTCTTTTTTGTTCATTCAAATAGAGCAAGGTTTCCACGATGTAAGCTGGTAAAAATCCATTGGCTCCCGAAATAAAAACTGTTTTCCCTGCCAAAGTTTGCCAAGGTAAATCAGCTGCAATAATTTGCCTCAAATCTTGTTCAACAATTTTATGTCTCATAATTTTCTAACTCAGAAAAATATTGGTTTGTGATCCCGAATAATATCTAGTATCCCATCGAGGATAGATTTCCTTGTCGATGCTTTTAAGTCTAGCTGATCATTAGCCCAGATAAAACTTTCTCATAACCAACAGCCAAAAAAGCCTGTACCTCCGGTAATAAATATCCGCTGTCCCCGCAATTCTTCCCAGAGGTCTTTAGTGTGGGCAAGAATGTGATTTAAGTCATTTGTTAGGTTAGGTTGCATCTTTAGCCAATCCATTTCGTAGAAAAAGACAAATCGACACAAAAATCAAAAGCAATAGATTTTTACATTCACTTTATCCAATGGGATAAGAAAAGGGTAACTCAAAAAAGAGATAACAAACAAGTCCATTATATTGTCTAATCATAAAAAACATCCAAAAAAATAAAAATGTTCCAAAAAATGCCAACAATGCAAATTTACCTACTCTAACATCTCCTCCGTTAATCCTAGAAATACCCCGATCCAGAAGATACATTCTATGATTTTATCAGCATTTGACAAGTATGCTACAAGGTTTCTGGTTCAACGCCTAATTCTCTTAATTTTTCAGCTAATTTTTGTCGTAACATTCGCTCCTGTTCGAGTTGATATTCAGTTTGTGTGACTCGTTCACTCCCCCATAATAACAGATTTCCCGACTTATCCCACCAGCGCAACCAATTAGTAGTAAATTCAGCTTTGCTTCCTTGCCAGATACCGATAAACAAATTAAGTTCTTTTATCCAGTAACGATTATTCTCATCTGGCAACTGCTGC
>NZ_JAQMSY010000030.1:0-4572 GCF_028329095.1 Microcystis sp. CS-574 | reverse complement strand
GATAAGGGGGGTGCCGGTAGGCGGGGGGATCCCCCCTTAATCCCCCCTTAATAAGGGGGGCATCTGACAACTTTTAACGCCTACCTACTTAGCTATGTGCTAGGATGGAAATTGAGAATAAAAGTCGGCACTGCGGCTCGTTGTCAGTATTAATGGTCAAAGCGTTTCTGTTTAGTATTGGTTCAGCTAGTTCCCGAAATCTTCGTTCTCTACAAATCTGTTGTTTTTATCTGTGCAAGGATAGGTTTTATGTCAATTTATGTTGGTAATCTCCCCTTCGAGGTTGACCAAGACGACGTAGTTGAGGTTTTTAAAGAATACGGTAAAATTAAGCGCGTTCACCTCCCCATGGATCGGGAAACGGGAAAAAAACGCGGGTTCGCTTTCGTGGAAATGGAAACCCCAGAGGAAGAAACGAAGGCTATTGCCGCTCTTGACGGCGCTCAATGGATGGGGCGAGAATTAAAAGTCAATCAAGCTCGTGAAAGAGAACCCAAATCTTCCTTCGGTGGTGGCAATCGCAATCGAGATCGTCGCTACTAATCCCCAATCGTAACCATTCTAGGCTATGATTACCTAACTTCTTTTCATTGTCAACAGGGGAAGCGATCGCTCGTTTCCCCGCTTGTCTATCTAATATCCCAAGGAGATTCTTGTGGCTAAACGTCGTAATTTGAAAAAAGAAAAAGCGGAACGTAACCGCGCCTACGCTCGTCAATTCCGGGCTGCTTCTAATCGTACCACCACCAGAGGAGGTAGAGGCGGTTATTCCAGCGATCAAAGACAATCTTCGGAAAATGAAGGGGCAGCCGATACCTAATCTGCTGACTTAGTTAGGGTCTGCGGCAAAAAGTTTTTCGTGGGGACAGGGTGTAGGGTGTGGGGTGTGGGGTGTAGGGTTTTACCGATTCTCATCTGGTCAATTACCTAATTTTCAGAGAAAAAGTCCCAGAATTTTCCCCCTATCTCTCCCACAACTGGTACTTTTTGATTGACAAAAAGTCTAAAAGTCTTACCCAATAAGGTTTTTAGATTTATTCAGCAAGCCCGAGTTAATCTAGCAATAAAAGCCATAGCTTCGCTTTTATTGCTGACTATTCCATCTAAAGTCGCCCCCAACACCGCCGCAAGTAACGATTTAAACCCGGGACCTGGTTGATAACCCAAAGCTTTAAGGTCATTGCCGTCGATAGGAGCCTCAATCTGCGACCATTTAGTTAAATATTGCCAGATTAAACCCCGAATCCTAGTCTCACTCCTCACCGCCACCAATAACAAACTAGGAACCTGATAACCATTGAAAAAGCTGACAATTTGACTAACGGGTCGATCATAAGCAAAATTATTGCTAATCTCCCTTTCCATAACTTCTAGTTTTTGTAAACGCTCCACAGTATCTTTAGGCAATTGTAAATTATTAGCGATCGCTATTCTTTCCCCCACAGCCAGAGAAGCGATTAATAATTCCAACCGCATTAACCAAGCATTCACCGGCAATTCCAGACTTAAACAATCTAACCAACGACTAAGACAGCGCAATTGTCGCCATAAAGCCCGATTTAAACTTAAATCCCCGTGTAAACAGTGCAAAGCCCCCAAATCGGCCAACTTTTCTAAGGCACTTTCCCAGTAATCCGCCTCTAAAATATAATTCAACTCCGCTTTTAAACGGGACTGTAAAGCGGGTGCATTCTGATTTTGTTGCCGTGAGCGCTCATAAACTCCACTTTCGATCGCATACCTAATATAGTTTTCTGTCAAGGGTTCAATAACAAATCCTAACCGAGTGGCAAAACGCACCGCTCGATAGATGCGCGTCGGATCCTCGATAAAACTATTAGCGTGTAAAACCCGGATATTTTGAGCGCGTAAATCCAACATACCACCAAAAAAGTCGAGTAATTCCCCCTCTTTCGGCGAAGTTAGGCGAATTGCCAGAGCATTAATTGTAAAATCCCTTCTATACAAATCCTGTCGAATCGAACTAGCCTCCACTTGGGGATTACTGGCAGGATAGGGATAGAATTCCGTGCGTGCCGTGGCGATATCCACCCATAACGAGCCAAAACGCTCATCTTTGTGCCATAACAAAGCCGCCGTCTGAAATTCCCCGTGAATCGATAACCGGGCCCTCGGATAAATTTCCTGTAAACAATTAGCCAATTCTACCCCCGCACCCACACCGGCGGCGCGATGGCAGCCATCCACCACTAAATCGATATCCTGTAACAATAAAGTATCCCTTTCTGTGGCTAACAATAAATCCCGCACCGCACCCCCAACCAGATAGAGATGCCAACCGCGTTTTTGAGCGGCAGCGGCGGCAGCTTGCAGGAATGACCATAAAATCGACTCTAAACGCTCTTTAATCGCTGGTAAAAGACAGGAAACCAAAGCAAACCCTTCAAAACGCACCCGCTCATTTTGATGAATCTGTCTTAATACATCTGTACGAGTGACGATACCGACTAACTGCCCATTTTCTAGTACAGGTAAACGCCCCAAATCGTACGTTACCATCAGTGACTCGATTTCCTGAAGGGAAGTGTCGGGGGTAATAGTTTTCGGATTACAAGTCATGTATCCCTTCACAGGAGAGCGAGAAAAGCCGTGATGGAGAGCTAAATCGAGGTCACGACGAGAAATCACCCCAACTAAGCGATCCTGCTCATCTACCACCGATAACCCCGAATGGCCGTAACGGAAAAGGATGCGCTCGGCTTGAGATATGGAAGTATCGGGACGAATTGTCCGCACCGGAGAAGACATTAAATCCCTAGCAGTGGGAGAAGGAGGAATTTGAGCAATTAAGTCCCCCAGCAGTTGGTTTAACTGTTGAACTGGCTGAACATCGCGAAAACTCACCGAAGCGGCCTGAGCATGACCACCGCCGTTATAGGGGGAAAAAAGCTGATATAGATTCACTCCATCGATTCTAGAGCGACCAATCACAGTTAAACGCTGTCGGGACTTATCTTCCTCGTCTTTACTATAACTATGGCCAAAAAGTAGCGCATCACTATCGGATAATTCCAGTAGGCGCTCGGCCACACTAGACAAACCCGGGATAAAATCGGCAGTATGGAGAAGAACGTGGGCGATTTTACGGTCATGGATCGTTTTAATCTCTAGATTTTCCCAAGCAAGGCTAAATAACTCCTGTAAGCGCGGGGAAAAACTCGGTTGACAGTATTGGGCGATCGTTTTAATGTTAGCAGCACAGGTCATTAACCAAGCCAAAGCATAGGCATCCCTGGGGGTACTACTGGCAAAAGTCAGGGAACCCGTGTCAACGTGAATACCGAGTGCCATTACCGTCGCTGCCATCGAGTTTGGTTTAATCTGGGCTTTTTGTAAAGCTTCGACAATTAAAGTCGTGGTGGCTCCCACCGCTTCTAAATGGACGCTAGAGGCATGAATATCACTTTCACTATCCAAATGATGATCATACAATTCGATCGCCTGTAAATGCCCTAAATCGAGCCACTGGGAGGCTTTTCCCAGACGCTCTCGCCACTGATTATCAACGATAATTAAAGAGCGAATCTGGGACGGATTGACACTACGCAGTTCAATTAAAGCGAATTCATCCCGATGCAGGGCTAAAAATTCCCTTACTGTTGGGTGCGCTCCCCCCGTTAACACAATGCGACTACCCGCTTTCAGCAACGATAAACCCACCGCTGCCCCCAAAGCGTCAAAATCCGCCGTTTGATGACATAAAATTAAATCCATATTTTTTAGTAAGGAGAAGTTATCGGGATTTTTTCTGTATCTATTGTTACTAAATGCTCGGCAATAACCGGGTCAAGAACTATAAGTTAGCAAATCTTGACATCCTCGCCGCCGTAAAACGGACGGCGATTCCCAAACCTCACGATTTAGGTTTCTGCTTGGGGTCCCGAAGGATTTTTCGCACCTGCCTTAACAGATTTACTCTGTTCTGGTCTTATGGTCGCTCTACAGACTGACACCGCAAGCCCTGCGGCCAAAATATTTTTACTGGCGTTAATATCTCGGTCATGGTGAGTCCCACAGTCTGGACAGTCCCATTCTCGAACATTTAACGGCATTTTCAAGGGCAATATGCCCACAATTACTACACCTTTTAGAACTGGGAAACCATCTATCTATTTCGATGTAATTTCTCCCATACCAACGGCATTTATAGGCTAATTGTCGAGTGATTTCTCCCCAGCTTACATCAGATATTGCCTGAGATAACTTGGGGTTTTTGACCATATTCTTAACGACTAAATTCTCAACCACAATCGTTTGGTTTTCACGAACTAATTGAGTGGTTAGCTTATGTAAATGGTCTTTTCTGCTATCGGTGATTTGAGCGTGAATCCTTGCTACTTTGATTCTTGCTTTTTCTCGATTTTTTGACCCTTTCTGTTTTCGAGAAAGGTTTTTTTGGGCTTTTCGCAGTCTCCGATAATGCTTTTTAAAATGCTTGGGATTAGATACTTTGTCACCATCGCTGGTAATCACAAGGCTACTAATTCCTAAGTCAATTCCAATGGCTTTATCTGTTACTGATAAAGGCTTAATTGTTAGGTCATCAAATCT
>NZ_JAQMSY010000029.1:0-15435 GCF_028329095.1 Microcystis sp. CS-574 | reverse complement strand
GTCTTCACTAGGAAATTTATTTTGCATGACTACTTATCTGTAAACATTAGAGTTCTTGCATAAGTACCTAAGCAAAATTAATTACACATTTCGATAAAGCTTTTGCCTCTTGCCTATTGCCTCTTGCCTGTCTTCACTAGGAAATTTATTTTGCATGACTACTTAATTAATTTTTGATAGTTTAAAAATGAGAAGAATAGGCATAAAATTGCATAAAATCCCTGAATAGAGCATTTAATTGATTAATGATCATTCTTAATTCTCCTGACTACTGATACTAAATCCAGTTATTAAAAACTGATTATTTATTCCCCTTTGCCTTTTGCCTCTCCTCATAACTAGCCTGTACTCAACGGATTTAGTATGACTACTGGCTCGTGACTCCTCACCTAAGGAAAGATTTTTGATTTTTGCAAGAGATCTAATCTATCGATTTTGATCCCTAAAAGCTGACAGCGGACGGCGGAAATTAATTGCGGTAAAAAGAACAAAAATGATTACAATCGATACAAAATATCAACGACTAGGATTAAATGGCTACTCATATTGTTACTGGTGTCGCGGGTTTTATAGGTTCTAACTTGGCACAAAAGCTTTTAGAACAAGGAGATCAGGTGATCGGTATCGATCAATTTAACGATTATTACGACCCCAGTTTAAAGCGCCAAAATGCCCATATTCTAGCAAAATATCCCGAATTTAAGTTAATTGAAGCGGATATACAATCCCTCGACTGGAGACAACTGTTGCAAGGAGTAGAAGTATTATTCCATCAGGCAGCCCAAGCAGGAGTCAGAGCAAGCTGGGGTGATGGATTTCGTCAATATACCGAAAGGAATATAAATGCTACTCAAATTATCCTTGAGGCCGCTAAGGAAACCCCTTCTTTACAACGGATGGTTTTTGCTTCCACTTCCTCGGTGTATGGCAATGCGGAAACGATGCCGACTCCGGAAACCCTTTGTCCCCAACCAGTTTCACCCTACGGCATCACCAAATTAGCGGCAGAAAGACTCTGTTGGCTATATCACCAGAATTTTAACGTTCCCGTCACTGCCTTGCGTTATTTCACCGTTTATGGACCGCGGCAACGTCCCGATATGGCTTTCCATAAGTTTTTTCAAGCCGCGATCGCAGGTAAACCGATTGGCATCTACGGTGATGGAAAACAAACCCGCGATTTTACCTTCATTAGCGATGCTGTAGCCGCTAATTTAGCCGCTGCTGTAGTGCCGGAAGCGTTGGGTGAGGTGTTTAATATTGGTGGTGGTAGTCGCGTGGTTTTGCTGGATGTCTTGGATACCATGGAAAAAGTCATCGGTAAACCGATCGAGCGACTGCATCAAGGATTGGCCCGGGGAGATGCCCGTCACACCGCCGCCGATGTCACCAAAGCGCGTACTATTCTAGGTTATAATCCCCAAGTCTCTTTAGCCGAAGGATTAGCCCAAGAATGGCAGTGGATTCAGGGATTATATTGTTAAGTTAATTAGGGTCTGTTGAAAAAGTTTGTTGGTGGGGGCAGGGTGTGGGGTGTAGGGTGTAGGGTTTTACCCATTTTCAGGGGGTCAATTACCTAATTTTCAGGGAAAAAGTGCCTAAATTTCCCCCCCGATCACTCCCATGCCCGGCACTTTTTGATTTCAAAAAGTCTAAAAGTCTTACCCAACAAGGTTTTTAGCTTTATTCAGCAAACCCTACATATATAACCTATCAGGTAAGGGAGGGAGACACTCCTTTTTCCCATTGCCAGATGGAACCTTGGCACGAGACAAGAGAATCGAGTCGCCCCACCCTACCGTTCCTATTTTCGTTTTTTCAGGCTAGAAGCTAACCCTAATCCTCCTAATCCCAACAAGGCAACCACGGAACCTGGTTCAGGGACGCTAGTAGCAGTCCCCTCAAGGCTAAATTGGTAAGGCCCACCCGTAGGATCAGTGCCCCAAGATGCTGATTGATCTGAACTGAAAACGTAACCATCACCAATCGTCCAACCGGGTAGTCCTGTTTGATTGAAAGATTTAGTATAACCCCAATAATACTCCCCTCCACCAGTTGTACCACTGACTAACCAGTAAGTGGTATTAGCGGCTAATGCTTGCGGAGTAGCCAAGGTAAAGGTGTTATTGGTGAGAGTGGTAGTAATGGGAGTAGGGTTAGTAAAATTCGTTATCACAGTGCCAGGTTGTCCACTGTTGTCGCTATAGAGACGAACAAACAAGTCGGTACTGGCGCTGAATTCTTGGAACAAAAGAGTAGCAGAATTAAGGTTATAACTGCTACTGCCAGTGGTAAAGCTTGATCCTTGCCACAAGTAGTCAAAGGTTATACCTCCTGTGTCTGAATTTGATTGACTTAAGTTCTCAACGAGGGTGACAGCATAAGCTTGTTGCCCTAAGCCCAAAGAAAGAAGGAGAGCAAGGCTACCTCCGCCGATTTTTGCCAGAATTTGCTGATTTTTAGTCATTTTTGGAAGTCCTAAAGACAAAAAGGGTGAAATTGGCCTTGATTGATGGTCTATCTTCTGAGCATCTGCTCGGAAAATAAACTTTGTGGTAACTTAGCACAGATTCCTCGTTTTTGGGAAAAAGTAGAGTGACCTAACCCCCAAAATCTCTTTCCTTTGCAAGGGAAGGTAGGAAGATGGAAAATTAGTTAACCTTTTGGCGATTGCTAGATGACTAAAAATAAAAGAGTGCTGATTTTAGGGGGAACAGGGGAAGCGGCGGTATTAGCGGCTAAAATTGCGGCAATTCCGGGTATAGATGCCATCGCTTCCTTTGCCGGTCGCACGAGAGAACCGATTACTCTCACAACTCCTTCTCGTCGGGGGGGGTTTGGTGGTGCCACTGGGTTAGCCAATTATCTGCGGCAAGAAGGCATTGATTGTTTAATTGATGCTACCCATCCCTTTGCCGCGCAAATTTCCTTTAATGCCGCTCAAGCCGCCTCGGATTGTGGTATTCCTCGATTAATGTTAAGTCGTCCAGCTTGGGAAAAAGTATCTGGAGATAATTGGATTGAAGTAGAAAACAATCAAGCGGCGGCGAATATTTTACCCGGGTTAGCACCGAGGATATTTCTCACTATTGGTCGGCAAGAACTGGCAAGTTATGCACACTTAAAAAACATCTGGTTTTTGATGCGGATGATTGACCCTCCGGAACCAGATGCCATCGTACCGATTGGAAAATTATTATTGGAACGGGGGCCTTTTTCCTTACAGTCAGAGCGCTCTCTTTTACAAGAATATAAGATTGGGGCGATCGTGAGCAAAAATAGCGGCGGTGATGCCACTTACGCCAAAATTATCGCCGCTAGAGAGTTGGGAATAACCGTGGTCATGGTACAACGTCCACCTGTACCTGAAGGAGAAAAAGTGGCGGATGTTAAAAGTGCCCTAGCATGGTTAGAAAAAAGACGGCTCTCTTGATGAGACCTCTTGCAAAAATCAAAAATCTTCCCTTAGGTGAGGAGTAGGGGGCTAGTATATTAGTAAGTAGTCGTGCAAAATTGATTTCTTGGTTAGGATAGGCACTCATGCAAAAGGCAATAGGCAAAAGTTTTATCGAAATGTGTAATTAATTTTGCTTAGGTACTTATAATAGACTGGAACTTAATATAGCACTTTTCACATCACTGAGGTATCGACAAGTTTTGCCAACAAAGGGTTTAAGCCCCTTGCCTATGGCTCATGCTAATGAAAACTGCTATAGTATAACAGATAATAGTCTAATAGTTTTCTTTTTCCTCCGTCACCAGAGTAATACCCGTCCATTCTCCCTTCTGATCATAAGAACGAATTAGGCGCTGTCTTTGAGTAGGAGAAAGCAACCAACCCACCTCTAAAACAAAAGGATGACCAGCAGTAATTTTCAGAGGTGTATTACAGGAAGCTCCATCGGGCAGCATCAGAATTTGCACCGGCAGCTGACTATTTTCAAACAACAATCTTTGTCCCTCAATACGAGCGCTAGAAGTGATTTGATGATCACCAAAAGTCAAAGTTTGCGAGAGATAATTATCCCCCTGACGCTCGATCGAGACATGGGTAGAATAGGCAGCAGAATTATAAAAATCTCGTCCCGTTGTCACCGCTTGTCCTCGCCATTGACCCAGTAATTGCTCCACCGTTAACATCGGTCTTTCTGGTGACTGAGAATCAACTAATTTTTCCCGAATTAAAGTCAAGCGATCGAACTCACAGCGTTCATTAAATAACTGTACGATTCTTAATCGTCTTTCTCCAGAGATTAAGCCAAATTCTGCTCCGAATTGTGAGGAAAAACTACTAAAATATAGAGAACCTTGACAAAAAGCTCCCGTCTGGCTAAATAGAATACCCTGATGCAGAGAACTATACTCTAAAATTAAATCTTCCGGCTCTCGATCGCTGTAGAGACGGCGAACCAATTGACGAATCGATTGATTATTATTAATGCCTTGCAAAGATACCAAAGTCGGGGTATCTTCGATCAAGTCGCCTTGGGGAGACAGACGAGTAAAAGAACCTTGCCATTGACCGAGATTTTTTAGTAAACATTCCCACTGGGAGAGCATAATAATTGAGGTAATTGGGGGAAATAGGAAAAAATACATGGGAACAATTCGATTAATGCACGCCAAACTCCATCGAGTGCGCGTCAGCGAGGCTAACGTCGATTATGTCGGCAGTATCACTATCGATCGAGAATTGATTGAGCGGGTCGGTATTTTGCCCCTTGAAGAGGTGGATGTGGTCAATCTTAGCAATGGTAAGCGCTTTTCCACCTACGTTTTTCCTGGCCAAACCGGGGAAATTTGCCCTAACGGTGGTGCTGCGCTGCTCTGTCAACCCGGAGATATTTTGATTATCTATGCCTACGAACAACGTCCGAGGCAAGAAGTTCTCGAAAAGGGTCATTTTGCCAAAGTTCTCGTCGCTGATGCCGAAAATCGCTGTCAGCAATTTTTTGAACAGAGCCTAATTCCCCGGAGTGATGGTCAGGGAGTGGAATTTTATAGCCAAGAATGCTGATTCTTGTCCTCAATTTGTTAACTTTCCCGTCATAATAAGAATAAGTAATGTAAATTTTCTTAGAATCAGCCCCCATGCGTGTAATTCTCATGACCGGTAAAGGAGGCGTGGGTAAAACCTCCGTCGCCGCCGCTACAGGACTCCGCTGCGCCGAACTTGGCTATAAAACCCTAGTTCTCAGCACCGATCCCGCTCACTCTCTCGCTGACAGTTTCGATCTCGAATTAGGTCACGATCCTCGTTTGGTACGTCCCCATCTTTGGGGAGCAGAATTAGATGCACTAATGGAGTTAGAAGGCAACTGGGGCGCAGTAAAACGTTATATTACTCAGGTATTACAAGCTAGGGGTTTAGATGGAGTGCAAGCGGAAGAATTAGCGATTTTACCCGGAATGGATGAGATTTTCGGCTTAGTTCGCATGAAACGCCACTACGATGAGGGTACTTATGATGTGTTGATTATCGATTCCGCACCCACGGGGACAGCTTTACGATTGCTGAGTTTGCCAGAGGTGGGCGGTTGGTACATGAGAAGATTTTACAAACCTTTACAGGGAATGTCGGTGGCATTGCGACCACTGGTGGAACCTTTTTTTCGACCGATCGCCGGTTTTTCCCTACCGGACAAGGAAGTTATGGACGCTCCCTACGAGTTTTATGAGCAGATCGAGGCTTTGGAAAAGGTTTTGACCGATAATACTCAAACCTCGGTACGTTTGGTGACAAACCCCGAAAAAATGGTGATTAAGGAGTCTTTACGCGCCCATGCCTATCTAAGTCTCTATAATGTTTCTACCGATTTAATTATTGCTAATCGGATTATTCCCGACAAAGTAACCGATCCTTTCTTTGCTCGTTGGAAAGAAAATCAACAGGGTTATAAACAGGAAATTTACGATAATTTTCATCCCTTACCGGTTAAGGAAGTTCCTCTCTACTCCGAAGAAATGTGTGGTTTACCCGCTTTAGAAAGACTGAAAGAAACTCTTTTTGCTGGGGAAGATCCGACTAAGGTTTATTACCAAGAAAACACCATTCGGGTAGTTCAACAGGAAAATAATTACAGTTTGGAGTTATATTTACCCGGCATACCAAAGGAACAGATACAACTAAATAAAACTGGAGACGAGTTAAATATTCGCATTGGTAATCACCGTCGTAATTTAGTTTTACCCCAAGCTTTGGCAGCCCTGAAACCTTCCGGAGCAAAAATGGAAGATGATTACCTGAAAATCTCTTTTAGCAACGTGGTAAAAGTGTAATTTCCCTAGATTGGGTGGGAAGTGGGGAGGTTTTCAGTGATCAGTAAACAGTGAACAGCGAACTGAAAACTCAAATCCGATCTCTGATAGCTGTCTCCCCTCAACCGTCTCGACTAGGAAATTAATTTTGCACGACCACTTATCTCTTGGATTTGGTGGGTAAAATGTACTCTAAGATATATTCCCCCTAGCGCGGGGGTGGAACTAACCACAAAGACACAAAGGACACAAAGATCGATCCTATGTAAGTTAAACTTATCACACAGAACCTAGAAGAGCCATTGTTCCCTCACCCCAATTCGTGAAATTCCTCATTGCTGCGATGCAAATTCCCCACCTGCCTAGGTGTCCGGGTGGGGACTGACGCGGGATCGTTCACCCTAATTTTGGTAAACCCATACTATAGTTCTGGACTCTGGCATTGAGATTATAGCTGATTTCGCCTTTTTGCAGGAGAGAACGGATAAAATGTTCCAGATCTGAACCGATGCGACGGAGATTATATTCGCTCAGTTCTTCCCCATTGTAGGACTCTACCAATTCATCAAACTTACTATAAACCTTATTGAGAGCCACTTCTTCCCAATTAAATTCATTATCGGGATCCACATCAAGAGTCAAAACATTGTTACTCTCGATTAATTGATTATTTTTTACTTCAGCCGTATAAATGCGAATATGACGGGTCGTGGATTTTAACAGCATGGAATCTTCAGGGTAAGTTAGACGCTATGTCTAAGATTTTGCCATGATTTGCGGCAATGGGGAATTGGGGAATTGGGGAATTGGGGAGATTGGGAAGCTGTCTCATCACCCTATCTCCCGAACAATGTTTACGGATCGACCAGAAACGTGATACTATAATAGATTGCAGTGTTTAAGCAGAGATCACGAGTCCTATGGCCTTAACCCAGACCAAAAAACAAGAACTAATCAGCCAATATCAGTCCCACGAAACCGATACAGGATCATCGGAGTTACAGGTAGCTTTCTTAACCGAGAGAATCAACCAACTGACCGAACACCTGAAAGCTAACCCAAAAGACCACGCTTCCCGCCGGGGATTACTCCAGATGATCGGTCGTCGTCGGGGACTGTTAACCTATATTCAGAAGAAAGATCAACAACGTTATCAAACCCTGATCGGTCGTCTCGGAATTCGCCGTTAAGCTTACCCCCCTTGCATCCCTACCATGGCCTCTGAATCGAAATCGACGGAGAAAAAAGAGCGTCTTCCCTTTGAGCCGCGCCAAAATAAGCGAAAAACCCCGAAAATTGCCCCTAGTCCCGTGCCACCGCCGATAAAGAATCGCTCCGAGGAAACCAGCTTAAAGGCAATTCCGCAAGCGGTCAGTCAACGGATGGCCAAACGGATGGCGGTATTTTGTGGCATTCCGACAGTATTGGGGATAACTTCCTTTTTTGGCTTCTACTGGATTATTAGCCACAATCTTCTCGAAATCCCTTCCTACGTCGCCATGCTCGTCAGTTTAAGCCTATTTGGTCTAGGTTTTATCGGTCTGAGTTATGGCATCTTCTCCGCTTCTTGGGACGAGGATCGGGTGGGGGACTGGCTAGGATGGCAAGAATTTCAAGCTAATTTTGGCAGAACGATCGCTGCTTGGCGGTCCGGCAAAAAAGAAGTGGAAGAAAAATAGATAACCTCTAGAAATCGTCAACAATAGAGATTAAAGGAAAAAATAAAGGGTTAATGCCATGATTATTGTCATGAAAGTTGGTTCCCCGGAAATTGAAATCGAGCGCGTCAGTGCCGAATTCGAGGCATGGGGATTAAGTCCTGAAAAAATCGTCGGTAAGCATAAAGTTGTCATCGGTTTAGTCGGAGAAACCAGGGAATTAGACCCCCTACAAATCCAAGAACTAAGCCCTTGGATCGAAACCGTCCTGCGAGTCGAACAACCCTTCAAACGCGCCTCTTTAGAATACCGTCACGGGGAATACAGCGAGGTTTTAGTCCCCACTCCTAACGGTGTTATCCCCATCGGCAGAAGTCATCCCGTTAGCATTGTCGCCGGCCCCTGTTCGGTGGAAAATGAGGCGATGATCGTGGAAACTGCCAAACGAGTGGCGGCAGCCGGAGCGCAATTCCTCCGGGGTGGTGCCTACAAACCCCGCACTTCTCCCTATGCTTTCCAAGGTCACGGGGAAAGCGCTTTAGAATTACTAGCGGCGGCTAGAGATGCCAGTGGTTTGGGTATTATCACGGAAGTAATGGACGCGGCGGATCTCGATAAGATTGTCGAAATAGCCGACGTGGTGCAGGTGGGGGCGCGCAATATGCAGAATTTTTCCCTCCTGAAAAAAGTTGGGGCGCAACCGAAACCAGTCCTACTCAAGCGCGGCATGGCGGCCACTATTGAAGATTGGTTGATGGCGGCAGAATATATCCTCGCGGCAGGAAATAGCAATGTCATTCTCTGCGAACGCGGTATCCGCACCTTTGACAGTAAATATACTCGCAATACCCTAGATTTATCCTGTATTCCCGTTTTAAGAACTTTAACCCACCTGCCGATCATGATCGATCCTAGCCACGGTACGGGTAAATGGGAATATGTACCGACCATGGCCATGGCTTCCCTGGCAGCTGGGGCCGATTCCTTGATGATCGAGGTGCATCCTAACCCGGCCAAGGCCCTATCCGATGGGCCGCAATCCTTGACCCCCGACCGGTTCGACCAGTTAACGCGGGAGTTAGCGGTCATTGGTAAGACGATCGGGCGTTGGCCCCAGGTTCCGGCACTGGTTTAATTAAGATGGTCAGGGGGTGAATCAACCCCCTTTTTTGGGCATAAATTTCGCTTTTCGGGGCAGTTATGGTGACAGTTCCTCTGGAGTTAAATACTGAGCAAATTAGGGGCGAAAAACGGGTAGTTTTTAATCATCTCAGTTGGTTATCCTATCGGCAAATTTTACAGGCCCTAGGGGAAAATAATCGCGCCCATTTATTTTATGATCGTGGCACTTTAGAGATTACTATGCCCCTAGAAGAACACGAGTTTTATCGAGAATTAATCGGACGTTTTATCTATTTTTTGGTGTCTGAATTGGGTTTAAAAATTAAAAGTCTGGGTTCCACAACTCTAGCTAGGGAAGATTTAGAGCGAGGAGCAGAACCGGATAATGCCTACTACATTCAAAATCAAGCCAAAGTGCTGGGAAAAAGGATTAATTTAACTGAAGATCCGCCCCCAGATTTAGTGGTGGAAGTGGATATAACCCACACGGATATTAATAAATTAGCACTTTATGCCCGTTTGGGAGTGCCAGAATTATGGCGTTTTAATGGACAAATCTGGCGCATTTATCGGTTAGAAAATGGGGTTTATCAGGAAGAAGAATTTAGTCCCACTTTTCCCCTAGTTCCGAAAACTAAACTCTATGAATTTTTAGCCACTGCTAAAGAGGATGAAGTGAGGGCAGAAAAGAATTTAAGAGCATGGGTTGTTAGTCAACTAGCTGAAAGTTGAGGTAATTATGGTGACAGTTCCTCTGGAGTTAAATACTGAGCAAATTAGGGGCGAAAAACGGGTAGTTTTTAATCATCTCAGTTGGTTATCCTATCAGCAAATTTTACAGGTCCTAGGGGAAAATAATCGCGCCCATTTATTTTATGATCGTGGTACTTTAGAGATTACTATGCCCCTAGAAGAACACAAGTTTTACCGAGAATTAATCGGATTATTTATTCGGATTTTGGTGGTAGAATTGGGTTTAAAAATTAAAAGTCTGGGTTCCACAACTCTAGCTAGGGAAGATTTAGAACGGGGGGCAGAACCTGACAATGCTTACTATATTCAAAATCAAGCTAAAGTGCTAGGAAAAAGGATTAATTTAACTGAAGATCCGCCCCCAGATTTAGTGGTGGAAGTGGATATAACCCACACGGATATTAATAAATTAGCACTTTATGCCCGTTTGGGAGTGCCGGAATTATGGCGTTTTAATGGACAAATCTGGCGCATTTATCGGTTAGAAAAGGGGGTTTATCAGGAAGAAGAATTTAGTACGACTTTTCCCCTAGTTCCCAAAACTAAACTCTATGAATTTTTAGCCACTGCTCAAGAGGATGAAGTGAGGGCAGAAAAGAATTTAAGAGCATGGGTTGTTAGTCAACTAGCTAAAAATAATTAACTAGGGTTTGCGGCAAAAAGTTTGTTGGTGGGGTTAGGGGTTAGGAGCCGGTCGTCAGGAGTCAGGAGTCAGGAGACAGGAGAATTAAGAATGAGTAATAATTAATTAAATGGTTTATTTAGAGATTTTCTGCCAGTTAATCTGGCTCTCCCCTACTTGTGGTCATAAGAAAAAGTTATGAAAAAGTCAGAGATTCAAATTTTCCTAGCTCACGCTAGTGAGGACAAACCAGCAGTTTTGGCACTGCATGAGCGCCTTAAGCAAGCGGGATATAAACCTTGGTTGGATAAAAAAGACCTGATTCCGGGTCAAATTTGGCGAGATGAAATTCCGAAAGCGATTAAAGCTAGTCAGATTTTTCTCGCCTGTCTGTCAGCGAAATCAGCTAATAAGCAGGGATACATCCAACGGGAGTTGAGGATTGCACTTGATACCTTGGGAGAGATGCTACCGGGGACAATTTTTTTTATTCCCATGAGGTTAGAAGAATGCGAAATTCCTGATCTGCGACTTGCAGAAGTTAGCTTGAATCTGCAAGATATTCACCGGCTTGATTATTGGCAAGAAGACGGATTTGAGCAACTAGAAAGAGCAATTGGCTATCAGTTCAAGCTTGAACCGGAAGAGCCAAAACAACTGTTATCAGTATTTAACTTTGAGGTGGTGGGAGTAAATGCGAAGGGTGAGCAAATTAGAAAAGAGTCGAAACAGTCCCAATATTTCAGGGAAGATCTGGGCAAAGGCATCACCTTAGAAATGGTCGCCATACCGGGGGGAACTTTCCTGATGGGAACAGAAGATGAGGAAATCGAAAGACTGGTTAAAAAATTTAATTGGGAAGGATTTAGAAGGGAAAGACCACAACATGAAGTAACTGTCCCACCCTTCTTTATGGGTAAATACCCCATCACCCAGGCCCAGTGGCAAGCGATCGCCTCTCGCACGGATTTAAAAGTTAAACAAGACCTTGATTTCAAGCCAGCCTATTTTAAAGATCCCCCCAAACCCCCCTTAAAAAGGGGGGCTTCCGATTCCCCCCCTTTTGAAGGGGGGGCTAGGGGGGGATCGCCCACGCACTGGGATAGACCCGTGGAACAAGTCAACTGGTACGATGCGATCGAGTTCTGTGCGAGATTATCAAAACTAACGGGAGGGGAATACCGACTTCCCAGTGAGGCGGAATGGGAGTACGCCTGTCGTGCTGGAACCACCACCCCGTTTTACTTTGGGGAAACCATTACGGGGGAATTGGCTAACTACAATGCCAGTAATACCTACGCCGATGAACTGAACGGAGAATATCGAAACGAAACAACTCGCGTGGGACAATTTCCCCCAAACGCCTTTGGACTGTACGATATGCACGGCAATGTCCGGGAGTGGTGCGCCGATACTTGGCACGATAACTATGACGGTGCGCCGACGGATGGCAGTGTCTGGATAGAAAATGGTAATGATAATCGTTCTCCTCTGCGGGGCGGTTCCTGGGGCTACAATCCTACTTACTGCCGTTCCGCGATTCGCTACGACTACTACTTCCGCCGCGTCAACCGCATCAACAATTACGGTTTTCGGGTAGCCTGCGTTTTCGGGAGAACTCTCTAACCCTTTTTCCTTTTCCCCCTTTTACCCTCATTCCCTATTTTTTCTTTTTTCTTTTCTTTCCCGCCCTTGGGCGGGTCAATTTTGTAGGGGGCGAACTCGACCCATTTGGTCGATTTTTGCTTAACAATTGTCAAGGATTGTTAAGATGCGCTTACCCTGCACTTTTCCCCTAGTTCCCAAAACTAAACTCTAGGAATTTTTAGCCACTGCTCAAGAGGATGAAGTTAAAGCAGAAAAGAATTTAAGAGCATGGTGTCAACAGACTTGCAAAAATTAGGTGGGCAATGCCCACCCTAATCTTAGGATGGCGGTTTGTAGGTAGAAGCAACGGATAATTCCTTTAATTGCTTCGCTGCCACTGTTGAAGGTGCAGAAGTGAGTAAACAACTAGCTTGCTGGGTTTTCGGGAAAGCAATCACATCGCGAATCGATTCTTCTCCTGCTAACAACATCACCAAGCGATCTAAACCGTAGGCGATGCCACCGTGGGGAGGGGTTCCGTATTCAAAAGCTTCTAACAAAAAGCCGAATTTATTATAGGCTTCCTCTGGGGATAGACCGATGGTGGCGAAGACTTTTTCCTGTACTTCCCGTTGATAGATCCGCAAACTGCCGCCACCGATTTCAATACCATTAAAAATCATATCGTAGGCTAGGGCGCGAGCCTGGGCTAGATCCTCTAAATCTTCGGGATTAGGGGCAGTGAAGGGGTGATGCAATGCTTCTAGGCGTTTTTCCTCGGCGTTGTATTCAAACATCGGGAAATCCGTCACCCAGAGGAGGTTGATTTTCTCGGGATCAATTAATCCCAATTGTTCCCCTAAAACTAAGCGTAGGCGGGATAGGGATTTATTGACTGTATCGGTATCTCCTGCCCCAAATAAGAGCAGATGCCCCGGTTTTGCGCCAGTCTTCTCGATTAAAGCCTGTTTTTGTGCCTCTGTCAGGTTATCTTTAATCGCACCGATGGTATCAAAATCGTAGTCCTCGCGCACGCGGATGTAGGCGATTCCCTTCGCACCCGCATCGGTGGCTTCTTTGAATAAATCCCCACCCGGTTTGATTCTGACGTTAGAAATCGCCTCGTTACCGTTGGGAATCGGTAAAACTTTCACCGTTCCCCCACTAGCGATCGCACCTGAAAACACCTTAAATCCCGAATCGGCAAAAATCTCCGCCACATTGACCAATTCCAAGCCAAAACGGGTATCAGGGCGATCGACCCCATAGCGATCCATAGCCTCAGAATATGTTAAACGGGGCAGGGGCAGGCTTATATCGATATTTTTGACTTTTTTGAAGATATGAGCGATTAAAGCCTCATTGAGGGCTAAAATCTCGCTTAAGGAGAGAAAACTCATCTCCATATCCAACTGAGTAAATTCCGGTTGACGATCAGCGCGTAGATCTTCATCGCGGAAACAGCGAGCGATTTGATAGTAGCGATCCATTCCCGACACCATTAATAATTGCTTAAATAGCTGCGGTGATTGGGGTAAAGCGTACCATTGGCCGGGGTTGACACGGGAAGGAACCAGATAATCCCGCGCTCCTTCGGGAGTCGATCGAGTTAAAATTGGCGTTTCCACTTCGATAAAATGCTGTTCATCTTCGAGAAAACGGCGCATTTCCTTGACAACTTGGTGACGTAGTTGTAAATTCTGACTCATACGCTCCCGGCGTAGGTCTAGATAGCGGTATCGCAAGCGCACATCTTCCCGGACTGATTCACTTTCGGAACTGGAGACGACAAAAGGCAGTTGTTTAGTAACCCCGTTGAGAATCTCGATGCTAGTGGCGTAAATTTCGATTTCTCCGGTGGCAATGCGCGGGTTAAGGGATTCGGTAGGCCTTTGACTGACTGTTCCCGTCACCTTGATGACATACTCGTTTCTGACGGTTTCAGCGATGGGATAGGAAGCGGGAGTTCGTTGGGGATCACTGACGATCTGGACAATACCACTGCGATCCCGCAGATCAATAAAAATAACGCCACCGTGATCGCGACGGCGATCGACCCAACCGAAGAGGGTGACACTTTTTTCAATTTCGATCGCGCTAAGGTCGCCACAGTAGTGAGTTCGCATAGTCTAACTAGAGAATTACTTATATTACGAATGTAGTATAGAAAGGATGTGGCCAGAAAAAAATCAGACGGCCTTGCTTATTATGCCAGTATTTTGTCGCTCTTGTCCTCTTGTTTAGGGTATTTTTATGGTCTTCTAGTCCTCGGCTATCGGCTTTTCGCGGATCGGCTATAATCAACAAGGCTCATCTAGCAGTTACCAATTTTAAACGATTAAAATCATGAATTCCTTAGAAAAAAAAATGGTGGAACTGTTAAGAGAACTCAGGGAAGATCACCATGTTTCAGGGGTAAAAGCGGAATTCGAGACGGAAGGAACCCGACTGACGGAAGCGATGCGGTTGAAAGAAATTAGTCTGCAAGCGGGGGTGGATTTTAATCTGAAAATCGCTGGTTGCGAAGCGATCAGAGATATATTTGATGCGGTTAATTTAGGAGTCGATCGCTTGATTGCTCCCATGGTAGAAACAGCCTACGCTTTACAAAAATATCTGCGGGCAGCTAGGAGGATTTTAGCTGATCAAGGGGTGGAAGATGTGGAGTTATTGGTTAATATCGAAACGATTACTGCCTGTGAAAATTTTCAGGAAATGTTGGCGATTCCAGAGATAAAATCTCTCCATGGTATCGTCATCGGACGGATGGATTTAGCCTGTTCTTTGGGATTAACTCGCCGGGATGTGAATAGCAAGCAAGTTTTGGATCTGGCTTTACCTTTGGCAAAAAAAGCTAAGGCTGCCGGTTTGACTGTTGCCATTGGGGGTGGAGTGTCACTAGATTCTTTACCGTTTTTCAAAATGTTCTGCCAAGGACATTTTGACCGATTCGAGACGCGCAAAGTTATCTTTGATTGTCCCCAAGCTTTGGATAATTTCAGTTTAGCTTTGCCAAAAGCGATCGAGTTTGAATTACTCTGGCTAGAGAATAAAAAAAATTATTATGGTGCTATTGTTCGTGAAGATGACCAGCGTTTAGAAATCCTCCATAATTTACTTTTTGGTTAAAGATATTGGTCACTTCGATCGACCGCTCAAAACCTAGGCAGCAAAGTTATACGGATGTGGATTCATTGGCTCTTCTCGACTTTGTGTAATAATTTTTGCTTATGGAATTGTGAAATGCTTATCGGGCAAGACTTTTATGGCTGTTTTGCCGAAGAAACTATCAGTATAGACCTCGTTTCCACACAGAAACTAGAAGAGCCAAGAGAGCCACTTATTATGAATAACTTCTGTTAAGTAAGTAGTTATAATTAAATTGAAGATAGATTTTGCCTCTGATCCCCCCTGCACCCCTTGATAAGGGGGGTG
>NZ_JAQMSY010000028.1:0-6148 GCF_028329095.1 Microcystis sp. CS-574 | reverse complement strand
CCTTAATCCCCCCTTAATAAGGGGGGTGCCGATCCCCCCTGCCCCCCTTGATAAGGGGGGTGCCGATCCCCCCTTAATCCCCCCTTAATAAGGGGGGTGCCGATAGGCGGGGGGATCTCCCTTAATAAGGGGGGCATCTGATAGTTTTTAACGCCTACCTACTTAATTAATATATCCACTGCTCACCGTCAAGCGGAAACTAGACAGAATGATCTGGCTATTATCACCCAAACCAGCCTTTAGCTGGTGAAAATGCGGGCTAATTGGCAGTTTTTCGGCAAAAAAGTTATCTAGACCTGTTAACAGGCAATTTATCCCTGCAATGAGCTACAATTATCGGTCAAACGTGGTTAATAGCGAGCAGATGCGTCGCATTGAAGGGGCGATTTTTGCCTCCGGTATGCCTGTGGCCGCTTTGATGGAAAAGGCAGCCCTGTTAACGGCACAACAGTTTAAAAAGTCCTATTCTTTGGCTGATTTCCCCAAAATCGGTGTTATCGTTGGCCCTGGTCACAATGGCGGCGACGCTCTCGTGATTGCTAGAGAATTACATCTCGCTGGTTATCAAGTATCTCTTTTTTGTCCGATCGCCAAACTCAAGGATTTAACAGCACAACAGGCTAATTATGTCAAGCATTTAGGCTTAATTTTTCAGAAAACTTTAGAATCTTTGGAGGATTGTCAGTTAATTATCGATGGTCTTTTCGGTTTTGGTTTAGAAAGGACTTTATCGGGAGAGATTGCCGAATTAGTCGATAAAATTAATAGTTGGCAAAAACCGGTAATTAGTATCGATATTGCTTCAGGAATTCACACCGACACCGGAGAGGTTTTAGGCACGGCAATTAAAGCCACTCATACCTTTTGTTTGGGACTCTGGAAGCGAGCTTTTTTCCAAGATGTGGCCTTACCCTATCTGGGTAAAGTGGAGTTAATTGATATAGGAATTAGTCCCCTTGACCTAGAAACAATTTTACAAGATTCACCGCCAATTCTGAGGGTTAATCCCGCTCTAATTCGCCCTTATTTACCTTTACCCCGTCCTCTCCTTACCCATAAATATCAGCAGGGACATTTATTAATTATCTGTGGTTCTCGTCGTTATGCGGGGGGGGCAATTCTTGCCGGATTAGGAGCGCGAGGTAGTGGTGTAGGAATGCTTTCTATTGCTGTTCCTGCTGCCCTCAAATCTTTATTAATTAGTCATTTACCAGAAGCATTAATTATCGATTGTCCCGAAACTGCCACGGGAGCTATTGCCGAACTTCCCCTAGAATTAAATAATTATCATGTCCTCGCCTGTGGTCCTGGATTAACTACAGAAAATCCCGCTATTATCGAACAGGTTTTAGATAGTGATAAACCGATTATACTCGATGCCGATGCTTTAAATATTTTGGCTCAATTGGGTATAGAAAAATTATCATCTCGCCAGAATAAGACAATTTTAACGCCTCATTGGGGAGAATTTAAACGCTTATTTCCTAACTTATCAGGTTCTCAGGACAGGATTAATATCACTCAAAAAGCATCTCAACAAAGTGGTGCAATTGTCTTATTAAAAGGAGCCAGAACTATAATCGCCTCCCCGGAAGGTAAAATGTATATAATCCCCGAAAGTACCTCCGCTTTAGCGCGAGGTGGTAGCGGTGATGTTTTAACAGGATTAATCGGCGGATTCTTAACCCAAATGCCGGATAATCCCCCAGAAACAACCGCATTAGCAGCTTATTTACACGCTCAAGCCGGCATTTTAGCAGCCAAAGAAAGGACGGAATTAGGAGTAGATGGAGTAACTTTAGCTAATTATTTATTTGCCGCCCTTAAAGATTCGATCCCCCCTGCCCCCCTTGATAAGGGGGGTGCCGATAGGCGGGGGGATCAGAATTGATAATTTTTACTGTATCTAAATAGCTGGTTATAATTAAATTAAAAATGGATTTTAGGTTCGATCCCCCCTGCCCCCCTTGATAAGGGGGGTGCCGATAGGCGGGGGGATCAGAATTGATAATTATTACTGTATCTAACATTAAAATATCTTTCATAATACCCACCAAACCTAAGAGAGCCAAAATATTATTAATAGCATAAATGTACTGTATTTAAACTGATTATTGACATTTTAGTACAAATGCTCGGACTGCCTTAACCTAGCTCTGGCGCTCCCTTCTCCGGTGCATTCTTAAGGATAGTCGGCATTTGATAAAACATAAGGAATGTTAACCAAAACCACTTATCGTTAAGGAATTTTGATAAGTTGGAGATTGAACAAAGATAGAAAGTCTCTAGCGCTGACAACTATGGCTGTAATTGTCCAAAAATACGGTGGTACATCGGTAGGTTCCGTGGAACGCATTCAATCGGTCGCTCAACGGGTCAAAAATACGGTAATAGCAGGAAACACCGTGGTGGTGGTCGTTTCTGCCATGGGTAAAACCACCGATGGATTGGTCAATTTAGCCAAACAAATCGCCGCCGAACCCTCGCGCCGGGAGATGGATATGTTATTATCCACGGGGGAACAGGTAACGATCGCCTTGATGAGTATGGCCCTAGAGGAAATCGGACAACCGGCCATCTCCCTAACCGGCGCTCAAGTGGGAATTGTCACGGAATCCGAACATAGTCGGGCCCGTATCTTAGAAATTAAAACCGATCGCCTTTCCCGTCATCTATCGGAAGGTAAAGTAGTTGTGGTCGCCGGTTTTCAAGGTGTCAGCGATAGCGATCAACTAGAGATTACCACCTTGGGGCGCGGTGGTTCCGATACCTCGGCCGTGGCCCTAGCAGCCGCCTTAAAAGCCGATTTTTGCGAAATTTACACCGATGTACCCGGTATTCTCACCACTGACCCCCGTTTAGTCCCCGAAGCGCGTCTTTTAGACCAAATTACCTGCGATGAGATGCTGGAATTAGCCAGTTTAGGGGCGAAAGTTCTCCACCCGCGAGCGGTGGAAATCGCCAAAAACTTCGGGGTTCCCTTGGTTGTCCGGTCCAGTTGGACAGAGGATCCGGGTACTTGGGTGACATCCCCAGCACCGAAACCGCGCACCCTGCAAGGATTGGAATTGACAAAAGCAGTGGATGCGGTGGAATTTGAGGGTAATCAGGCGAAAATAGCCCTTTTACGGGTTCCGGATCGTCCGGGTATCGCTGCCCGTTTATTCGGGGAAATTGCCCATCAACAGGTGGACGTGGATTTAATTATTCAATCGATTCACGAGGGGGACAGCAACGATATCGCCTTTACGGTGATGGGAAATGCCTTGAAAAAAGCCCAATCCGTGGCCGAAGCGATCGCACCGGTTTTACGTTCCCATCCCACTAATACAGAGGAAGCGGAAGTGATTATCGAATCCGGGGCCGCTAAAATCGCCATTACCGGCGCTGGTATGATCGGCCGGCCGGGGATTGCCGCCCAAATATTTAGCACTTTGGCCGCGGCGGCAATTAATATCGAAATGATCTCCACTTCTGAAGTAAAAGTCAGTTGCGTCATCGATGAAGCGGACGGAGAAAAAGCAATTAAAGTCCTTTGTGATGCTTTTCAAGTGGAGTATTCTGCTAAAGTTGCTCATTGCGAAATCCCTAAAAATTTAGTCCCAGTACGGGGAGTGGCCCTAGATAATAATCAGGCCCAAATGGCCATTCGTAACGTCCCCGATCGCCCCGGGATGGCGGCGAGAATTTTCTCGGTTTTAGCGGCAAAAAATGTCAGTGTTGATATGATTATTCAATCCCAACGCTGTCGCATTGTCGATGGTATTCCCCGACGGGATATCGCTTTTACTTTACCCCAAGCTGATGCTAATTTAGCCCAAAAAATCCTTTTAGAACTATCGGAAAGTTTGGGTTTACAGGAAGTGGTGGTTAATAATGATGTGGCCAAAGTTAGTATTGTTGGTTCAGGAATGGAAGGACAACCGGGGGTAGCAGCACGCTTTTTTGAAGCTTTAGCAAAGGAGAAAATTAATATTTTGATGATTGCTACTTCTGATATAAAAATCAGTTGTGTGGTGAATCAGGAAGATGGAGTCAGGGCCCTACAAGTGGTTCATGCCGCTTTTGGATTAGCCGGACAGGGTAAAATTGAAGTACCCGCCTAAATGAAATTACAAGTTCTATGATGGGGGTAAGAGTTGTTTAATTGTTGGCAACTTATACCCCCAAAAACCAGATAAATAAGTTAACCCTCATCACCCCGATTTTATCTATGGAACCGATAACAGTGGCGACAATTGTTGCTTTGGTATTTCAGACTACTGTAGAAAAATTTACCGAAGCTGCTCTAGAAAAAATTAATACTTTGCGGCAAATCATCTGGAATAAACTTAAAGCTAATCCTAATGCTGAAAAAGCTTTACAAGCTGCTGAAAAAGGGTCAAAAACTGATCTAGAAAAAGTAGCAGATTATTTAAAGGTTGCCATGAATGATGAAGCAGATTTCGCCGAAAAAGTCAAGGGTTTAGCAACAGAAATTCAATCCTTGAAAATTCAGGATAATAGTAGTATGAACCAGGCTAATTCTGGAGGTCAAAATTTACAGAATCAGGGTGAGATTCGTGAAGTTTATCAAGCAGAAAATATAAACATCAATAAAACCTGACTGCAGCCGCTTGTTCAGGAACAGGTTAAACAACATCCTCACAATTTATCTAATAGTAATATCCCTAGATTTGTTGGTAGGGATCAGGAATTAATTGACTTAAAAAATCAATTACAGCAATCCCAAAAGCTTGCTATATCTACCTTAACGGGAATGGGAGGCATAGGTAAAACCGAACTAGCCAGATGGTTTGGCTGGCAAGAATGGCGAGAAAAAGCCTATCCCGGGGGTATATGTTGGTTAAATGTGGCAGAAAGTGACGGCGGTTTTATCGGTACTTCTATTCTAGATTTTGCGCGGGTACATCTCAAATTAACTTTACCAGATGAGGGAGAATTAGACGTAAAAATTCGTTATTGTTGGCAAAACTGGTTAGCGGGAAATGTCCTAATTATTTTTGATGATGTGCGGGATTATCAGCAAATTAGGGATTATTTACCACCGCAAGAAGACAAACGCTTTCAGGTTTTAATTACCACTCGCAAGGAATATTTATCAGCGACAATTGCGACTTTTCGGGTAGAAGTTTTAAAAGAAAAAGATGCACTTGATTTATTGCGTTCCTACCTTGAAGACAACAGAATTGACACACAAATCGAGGCAGCTAAATTATTATGTCGGGATTTGGGTTATTTACCCTTGGCGTTAGAATTGGTGGCAAGGTTGCTAAAACGACGACAGGATTGGAAAATTAGCAAAATACGGGAGAAATTAGCCGAAAAAGGCTTAGATGAGCCAATTTTAGACAAAAATCCCAAGTTTCATGCAGAAATGACTGCGGAAAGAGGGTTAAAAGCTGCCTTTAATCTCAGTTGGGAGGAGTTGCATAGCGAACCAAAAGCGCAAATTTTGGCACTTTATCTCAGTTTATTCGCTCTTGCCCCCTTTCCCAAGGGAATGATTCTGGATTTATTTCCCGATGAGGATGGGGATACAGTGGAGGAATGGTTAACCGATAGTTTAGTTCACCTGAGTTTAGTTCAGGATAATCGTGATGGTTGGTATGAAATTCATCCCCTGTTGCGTCGCTACTTTCGGGATAAGTTAGAAGCATCACCCCACGCAGAACCAGCAAAACGCCGTTATTGTGGGATTATGGCCAAAAAATCGGCAGAAATGCCATATAATCCCACTGTAGAAATCGTTGAAGAATTTAAACCTTTCCTTCTCCATCTACAAGCATCTGTCGGGGAATATCCCCAATATATCGCTGATGAGGATTTAGCTTGGTCCTATACGGGTTTAGCTTGGTATTATAAAGGACAAGGATTGTATGCTATTGCTGAACCTTACTGTCAAGCTTGTTTAACCGCAACTCGAACCCACTTAGGAGACAATCATCCCCATGTGGCAGCTTCCCTCAACAATTTAGCAGGATTGTACGATTCCCAAGGCAGGTACACAGAAGCGGAACCTCTCTTTTTACAAGCTTTAGATTTGAGAAAACGACTCTTAGGAGACAATCATCCCGATGTGGCAACTTCCCTCAACAATTTAGCAGCATTGTACAATTCCCAAGGCAGGTACACAGAAGCGGAACCT
>NZ_JAQMSY010000002.1:0-7801 GCF_028329095.1 Microcystis sp. CS-574 | reverse complement strand
TCATCGGGTAATTTTGAGAGATTGGCCAGGGTTCTTTTTTTGACTTGATCTCCTTCTCGGTAGGACTCCCGAAGAAGAACGGCGGGGGGGGAATTACGGTTAGGAACTTTTTCTATATACATGGCTATCATTCTAGCAAATGGAGAGAATTCTTGTCCATTAAGAAATGTTACAAATTACATGGGTACATTAAGATAAGTTAAGGGGTGTATCCATTGATGGATAAGGGTTTTCGGTTATTATAGTATATATGTATGGGGAAAGTTCAGTAATTCAGCCAGCCCTAACTAAAATCTTCACTAGCGACGGGAGTATAACGAAAAAAGAGGACTGGTTAGTCCTCTTAACAAGATTAGTTTTCGCTAAATGTTAAACACAGAATGATTGCCGGGCCTAGTAGGCTAGACCCATGCTGCGGGTGGTTTCTGCTCCGAGATAAACCCGAATGCTTAAGAAATCCGTCGGACAAGCGGTTTCGCAACGCTTACAACCAATACAGTCTTCCGTGCGGGGAGAGGAGGCAATCTGGGCAGCTTTACAGCCATCCCAGGGGACCATTTCCAGCACGTCGAGGGGACAAGCCCGAACGCATTGGGTGCAACCGATACAGGTATCGTAAATTTTAACGCTATGAGACATTGAATTATGACTCCTTACCGAGTGTTCTCCATGTTAAATTTCGGGTTTATCGGTTAGTTTACCTTACAGCGATCTGTTCATCGCTCGATCGGTGACATAACTTTAAACTCTGTAACACTTGGGGACAAATTGCGATCGCTGGTCAGGGATCGGGCAATCCTAAAATAGCCTTAAAGAATTGCTTGCCAAGGTTACGGGGGGAACCGAAAAAGGTAATCTGGATCGCAAGATAATTTATTTCGTTTGCCAGTATGACAGAAATAGCGATCGAATCGATCCTACAGGAAAATCGGCTGTTTCCTCCCAGTGCCGAATTTGCTCAGAATGCCACCATTAAAAGCTTTGAAGAATACCAGCAACTCTACGCCAAAGCCAAGGCCGATCCCCAGGCTTTTTGGGCTCAATTAGCCGAAAAAGAACTACATTGGTTTGAAAAATGGTCAGAGACTCTTGACTGGCAGCCCCCCTTTGCTAAATGGTTCGTCAACGGCAAGATTAATATTTGTTACAACTGTATTGACAGACATCTCACCACCTGGAGACGCAATAAAGCCGCCATCATCTGGGAAGGAGAACCGGGAGACAGCCGCACCATTACCTACGAACAGCTACACCGAGAAGTCTGTCAATTTGCCAACGCTTTAAAAGAATTAGGCGTGAAAAAAGGCGATGTGGTCGGAATTTATCTGCCGATGATTCCCGAAGCGGCCATCGCCATGTTAGCCTGTGCCAGAATTGGCGCGCCCCACAGTGTAGTTTTTGGGGGATTTAGTGCCGATGCTTTGCGCGATCGTCTTAATGATGCGGCCGCTAAGGTGGTAATCACTGCCGATGGTGGTTTCCGCAAGGATAAAGTCGTTGCCCTCAAGGAACAGGTGGATCTGGCTCTAGCCGATAATAGCGCCCCCAGTGTGGAAAAAGTTCTCGTTGTCCAACGCAGCAAGGAACCCATCAATATGGTTGCCGATCGCGATTACTGGTGGCATGATCTACAAAAACAGGTATCTGCTAACTGTCCGGCCGAACCGATGGATAGCGAAGATATGTTATTTATCCTCTATACCAGTGGTTCCACCGGCAAACCGAAAGGAGTCGTCCACACCACCGGCGGTTATAATCTCTACACCCATGTCACCAGCAAATGGATTTTTGACCTGAAAGACACCGATGTTTACTGGTGTACTGCCGATGTGGGGTGGATTACCGGCCATAGTTATATCGTTTACGGACCGCTTTCCAATGGTGCAACCACGGTAATGTATGAAGGGGTTCCCCGTCCCTCTAATTTAGGCTGTTTTTGGGATGTAATCGAGAAATATCGCGTTAATATCTTTTATACTGCCCCCACTGCTATCCGCGCTTTTATCAAAATGGGTGAAGATATCCCCAATAGCCGGGATTTATCCTCTTTGCGCTTACTGGGAACTGTGGGAGAACCGATTAACCCAGAAGCGTGGATGTGGTATCACCGGGTTATCGGTAAAGAAAAATGTCCGATTGTCGATACTTGGTGGCAAACGGAAACCGGGGGGATTATGATTACTCCCTTACCCGGGGCAATTGCCACCAAACCGGGGTCAGCAACCCTACCTTTTCCCGGTATTATCGCCGCAGTGGTGGACTTAGAGGGCAATCCCACCCACGCGAATGAGGGGGGTTATCTGGTGGTCAAATATCCCTGGCCCGGTATGCTACGAACAGTCTATAAAAATCCCGATCGCTTCCGCAATACCTACTGGGAACAGATCGCCCCCAAAGATGGCCAATATCTCTATTTTGCTGGAGATGGTAGTCGTCAGGACGAGGACGGTTATTTCTGGGTAATGGGGCGCGTTGATGACGTGATTAGCGTTTCTGGCCACCGTTTAGGGACAATGGAGATCGAATCAGCTTTAGTATCTCATCCCGCGGTAGCGGAGGCGGCTGTAGTGGGACGACCGGATGAAATTAAAGGGGAAGAAGTCTATGCTTTTGTGACTCTCGAGGGACATTATGAAGCGAGTCCGGAGTTAGCGCAAGCATTAAAGGATCACGTTGTCAAGGAAATTGGCATTATTGCTCGACCGGGAGAAATCCGTTTTACCGATGTACTGCCAAAAACGCGATCGGGTAAAATTATGCGTCGTCTCTTGCGAACTTTAGCATCAGGTCAAGAGATTTCTGGTGATACTTCTACTCTAGAAGATCGATCGGTTTTGGACAAATTGCGCCAAGGTGCCTAATTTAATTGGCAGTTTTTCCTAGTAGTTAGGGTGAGGAATAAGAGTTAATCTTATCTCACTCTAACGGGAGTGATCCTCGCTGAACATATTTGCTCAAGCAGCAAAGCTATAGCTAATAATAATCCTCTTTAAAAGGTATGTGATAAGTTTAGATTATCTAGAAGCGATCAATCTTTGTTTCCTTTGTGTCTTTGTGGTTCGTTCCACTCGGTCTCGCGTAGCGAGCGTGTTGCGACCACCAGCAGGAATGTATCCTATAATATATTTTACCCACCGAACCCAAGAGAGCCGATCATACTTCATGTTTATAAGAAAGGCTATAATAATAAAAATAAGAGCAAATTAAAATTATAGGAGTTTAATCAATGACTACCACCACTGCTACCGATAATGATTTAAAAAGACTAGAAGATTTAATCCTCAATGGACAGAAGATAATCGAACATCGATTCAACGAGATCGACAATCGACTCACTACCATGGACAATCGACTCACTACCATGGACAATCGACTCACTACCGTGGACAATCGACTCACTACCATGGAAATTCGACTCACTACCATAGAAACTCGACTCATTGAGGTGGACAATCGACTCACTACCGTGGACAATCGACTCACTACCGTGGAAACTCGACTCACTACCACGGAAACTCGACTGATTGAGGTGGACAATCGATTGAAGGTGATTGAGAATGGACAAGCGGAAATAAAAGCTGATGTCAAAAATATTCAAAAAGATACTACCGATTTAAAGATTGAACTGACGGAAGTTAAAGGTGATATTAAAACTCTTGATAGTAAATTTGATGACATGAATAAACGCTTAGAGAAAGTCGAAGGAACCCAAAAGAATCAAATTTGGACATTGATAACTGTCTTAAGTGGTTCCCTACTAGCAGTGGGATTTAGAAGTTTTTTTATCAACAATAATCCCTAATCTCAGCAAGAGAATTGCTATAATTTGCTCACTAAAACAATGAAAAGCGATCGCCTAATTCTCCGTCCTTGGCAACTACCCGCAGACAAAGAGTCTTTTTTTCAGATCTATCAAAATTCCGAAGTCACTGATTTTTTACCGAGAATTCGTCAGTTAGCCACGGATATTGAGAGTTTAAATGCCCATTTTTCCGAAAGATTAGCAACTATTCGTAATCAGGGTAATGGCAGCGATTGGTGGGCAATGATCGATCAAAAAAATAATCAGATTATCGGTTCGATAATTTTACAGAATTTACCCGATAACTACGGTTATCCTACCCCAGATAGCGAAATTGGTTGGCATTTACGGCGCGATTATTGGGGACAAGGATATATAACCGAAGCGGCTAAAGTTATTCTGGAATACGGCTTAATCACCTTACAATTGCCGATTATCTACGCAGTGGTTAATCCCGATAATTATCGCTCAATTCGTGTCACGGAAAGATTAGGAATGCAATCAATGGGATTAACGAATAAATACTACGACACTGAAGCACTTTTATTCTCGATCGAAGCTTAAAGTTCATTAATAATTATTGATTGTTTCTTATTTTATAGCTGCTGTGGTTGTCATGCTAAACCCATTCTTGTTCAAAAAGCAAAAAGGGAAATATATTCCCTTTTTCTAGCTTTTATGGATCCATATCCTAAACGGTTTCGGGTTTAACACCTCTTTGGTCGAGAACTTTCTGTAATTCCGCTTCGTCGGTTTTGGTCAAAGAAGTGCGTAACACTTTACCTCCGTAGGGCGCCACTTCATCGAGGACCTTATCGGGGGTAACTTTTTGGACGAGAACAAAAAGAGCAGAGGTACTGGGCTGCAGGGTTTCTCCCAATTCGCGCATAAAATTGTCATCCACACCGATATCACTTAAAGCACCTCCCAAAGCACCACCAGCAGCACCGAGGACGGCCCCTAATAAGGGGGATAAAAAGAGCATTCCGATTAATAACCCCCAGAAACTGCCACTAGCGGCTCCTGCTGCCGTTAAATTGACCGCTTGCTTGAGTTTAATCTGGCCATCTTTGTTTTTAACCACTACGGCAGCATCTTCTAACTCGATCAGATGTTCCTGTTGCAGTTTAGCCAAAGTTAAACGAACTTCTTCTGCTTTAAATTCGTCCTCATAGGCGATGACAAATAGATCAGCCATAATTTTTCCTCGATTATTAGCAAATAAAACCTTTATACACTACTTTTGCCGGATTAAAAAGTTTGAGGTATCGGAGAATACCGAAAACCCATGGCGATTAGGTGTCATAGATACGCGCTTCAAAAGCATCGGGATTTTCTTGACAGTATTCCTCAAAATAGGTTTTTTCCGGTTTTTTAGCGCGTTGGTGTGCCAATTCTGCCTGTAATTCCTCAACAATATCCCAAGCTGCGGCACAATCGGGAGAATTTGCCCCTTTTTCAGCACAGACTGCCCGGGCAATATCTCTCGCTTTGATAATCTCCGCTTCTAAATCAAGACTGCGGGGCTTCTCGACGGCGTTACCTTTATGGAGGATGTCACTAACAGAGATAACACCGAGCAAACCGCCTTTAATTACCGGTGCGAAACGAATACCGGTATTAGCAAATAAGCGGGCTACATATTCAACCCCGAGGTCGGGATTAATCACGATGCAGGGTTTGCTCATCACTTCATAGACGCGCACTTTTTGCGGATCTTGACCGAAAGCGACGACTTTATAGACAATATCGGTTTCGGTGATAATTCCGTAAGCATCTTCATCGTGACGGCGATCAACAATGAGAGTTCTAATGTTCTTTTCTCTCATCAATTGCACCGCTTTGGCAACGGTTTCAGAACCTTTAATCTTGGCCACCTCCGTGGTCATAATTTCAGCTGCTTTCATAGTCATATTTGGAGAAGTTAAGTTGTGCCTTTGTTATTTTAAGACATAAACTGACCCCTAATACTGACGGCGGCTCTCTTAGGTTTGGTGGGTAAAATGTATTCTAAGATACATTCTCAAGAGCGAGGGGGTGGAACGAACCACAAAGACACAAAGGACACAAAGATTGATCGATCCTATGTAAGTTAAACTTATCACACAGAACCTAGAAGAGCCTGACGGCTGACGGCTAAAAAACCGCTCCCTGATTAACGCCATTCCACCAGTTGTCGTTCTTGGACAACCAAACCATATACTGTCTCGGTTTGACGGGCTAAATTTGCCCAATGAAAGCGTTTTTCTAGGTCTTCGTAGGCGTTATTAGCTAATTCGTGGGCGTATTCAGGATGATTTAAAACCTCTAAAATGCCCCAAGCGAGGGAATCGGGATTATTGACCCGGGTGACAATTCCCGTTTGACCATGACGGACAACTTCGGGAAAACCGCAGGTATCGGAAACTACCACGGGAACCCTAGCGGCGAAACTTTCCAGGGCGACAATGCCAAAAGGTTCGTAAAGACTGGGAAAAACGGCACAATCGGCCACGGTTTGGAAGCGATCGAGGTTTTCATCGGACATAAAGCCCGTAAAATAACAATGATGCCAGATACCGAGATGCCAGGCCTGTTGTTTAAGTTTGTCGGTATTGCCGCCACCGATAATAACAAATTTAGTTTTAGCCCCAGTCTGAGCGAGGACTTTTGGGGCAGCGTTGAGTAACACCGAAACCCCCTTTTCAAAGGTCATGCGCCCGACGTAATAGACGATTTTTTCGTAATCTTCGGCATATTGATGACGAAAAGCTCGGTAATCAAAGTTAGGGTCTCTTTGCTTTTTCTCGGCCCGAATACCGTTATAAACCACATCGATTTTATCCCAGGGTGCGCCCAAGGCCCGATGGACTTCATGACGCATATAGCCGGTACAGACGATGACGCGCCAAGCATTATAGACGAGGGTTCCCTCTTTGCCGGCGATATAGCGTTGGGTGTCGGTGTGCAGTCCGTTATAACGTCCGTATTCCGTGGCGTGAATCGTGGCAATCAGGGGTATTTTAAAGAGATGTTTCAAGGCGATGGCTGCATCCCCTACTAACCAATCGTGGGCATGAACAAGGTCAAATTTTCCGTATTCGGCGATTAGTTTGCCGCCTTGTTGCCCCATGCTGTTATTCATGTTGACCACCCAATGGAAAAAGTCATTGCCGGGGGGTACGGGGACGCGGTGGATGTGAATACCTTCCACCAGTTCATAACTGGGGGCCTGACCGAATTCGATCGTGATTAAATGGACTTCATGACCGAGTTTGACGATTTCGGGATAGAGTTCGGCAACATGACGGGCGATACCGCCCACTAATCGCGGTGGAAATTCCCACGCCAAGACTAAAATCCTCATTTTTCCCTAACCTCGACCTGATTTAAGCTTGTAGGTAATCATTGCATCCCCATGGTATCTATTTTGGCTCTGGTTTCTTCCTCTAATTGCCACTCTCCCTGCCCCAGTCTGGAGAGGATTTCTTGTCGCCACTTGTTTAATTGTTCCTGAAAAGCGGCCGTTTGTAGATCGTTGCGCCAGAAAATTAGGGCCGATTCGCCAGTTTGCGAATAATAATTTTTCCGCTCTCCAGCGATGCGGAAGCCAAAATGCTCGTAGAGTGCGATTGCTGACTGGTTCGATACCCTTACCTCTAGCGTAGCCCTTTCCAGTTGTCTTTGTACAGCCTTCTCCAGAAGTTTGTAGAGAAGCAGTTTTCCTAATCCTTGTCTTTGATAGTCGGGATAAATTGCCAGGAGGGTAATATGCGCTTCTTCGAGAATTGCCCAAGAACAAGCCAATCCGATTAGGGTTTCGTCCTTCTGGTCTAGGGTAAGAATTAATAATTCACTGTTGGGGCTGTTTAATTCTCGTTCATAACCAGATAGGGTCCAAATACCGCCGAGACTGCGGCGATCAAGTGCTACCATGGCGGCAAGATGCGGCGATTTTGGGGTTTTAAGCTGGATTTTTGGCATTTATCGGGGAACGGGAGTGGGGTGTGGGGTGTAGGG
>NZ_JAQMSY010000027.1:0-13544 GCF_028329095.1 Microcystis sp. CS-574 | reverse complement strand
TCTAGGTTCTGTGTGATAAGTTTAACTTACTATATGATCGATCGATCTTTGTGTCCTTTGTGTCTTTGTGGTTCGTTCCACCCCCTCGCTAGGAGGAATGTATCTTAGAATACATTTTACCCACCAAACCTGGGAGAGCCAGCTTGATTCCGGTTAGTCTCTAATTAGCTTAAACTAATAAGCAGCAAGAGCAAAAATTCCCCTTTTCCCATGGCTAATCATCTGGCTGCATCCGAAAGTCTTTACCTGCGAAAACACGCCGAAAACCCGATCAATTGGTGGTATTGGTGTGACAGCGCCCTAGAAATTGCCAGGAGAGAAGATAAACCGATCTTTCTCTCGATCGGTTATTCTAGCTGTCATTGGTGTACGGTTATGGAAGGAGAAGCGTTTTCCGATCGAGCCATTGCCGATTATCTCAATCAGTATTTTTTGCCGATCAAAGTTGATCGCGAGGAAAGACCGGACATCGATAGTATCTATATGCAAGCATTGCAGATGATGGTCGGTCAAGGGGGTTGGCCTTTGAATGTCTTCCTAACACCGGATAGTTTAATTCCCTTCTATGGTGGCACCTATTTTCCCGTGCAACCGCGCTTTAACCGGCCCGGTTTTCTGCAAGTGTTGCAATCGGTACGTCGCTATTATGACGAAGAAAAGGAGAAATTAAGCAAATTCACGGCCGAAATGCTGGGCGCACTGCGTCAATCGGCTATTTTACCGCGAGCAGAGACCAATTTAGCCGATCCTTCCCTTTTAGCCACAGGAATCGAGACAAATACGGCGGTGATTCAGGTTAATCCCAATAACTACGGTCGGCCCAGTTTTCCGATGATTCCATATTCTCATCTGGCTTTGCAGGGCAGTCGCTTTGGGGACGATTTTGACGATTCCCTCCAGCAAGCGGCCTATCAACGGGGGGAAGATCTGGCCCTAGGGGGAATCTATGACCATGTGGGGGGAGGATTCCATCGTTATACGGTGGATTCGACGTGGACAGTTCCCCATTTTGAAAAAATGCTCTACGATAACGGGCAAATTGTCGAATATTTAGCCAATTTGTGGAGTGCGGGTGATCGAGAGGCGGCCTTTGAGAGAGGGATTAAAGGCACGGTTAACTGGCTAAAACGGGAAATGACCGCCCCAGAAGGTTATTTTTATGCGGCCCAAGATGCCGATAGTTTTGAGAAGGCCACGGATGGGGAGCCGGAGGAAGGGGCCTTTTATGTCTGGTCGGATCGGTCGTTAAGGGATTATCTCTCGACCGAGGAATTGGGGCTGCTGCAGGCTAATTTTACCGTCACTGCCGAGGGGAATTTTGAGGGTCGTAATGTGCTGCAACGTCGGCAAGGGGGAGAATTAGGGAAGGAGATAGAAAATCTGCTCGATAAGTTATTTATTCGGCGTTATGGCAGTTCTCAAGCCCAATTAGCTCTTTTTCCCCTGGCCAGAGACAATCAAGAGGCGAAAACCGTCTCTTGGCCGGGACGGATTCCGGCGGTAACGGATACGAAAATGATCGTCGCTTGGAATAGTTTGATGATTTCCGGTTTAGCCCGGGCCTTTGCCGTCTTTGGTGAACCTTTGTACTGGCAAATGGCTACGGTCGCGGCCGAGTTTATTCTCAAGCATCAATGGTTAGATGGACGTTTTCAGCGCTTGAATTATCAGGGTCAGGCCTCGGTTTTGGCCCAATCGGAGGATTTTGCCTATTTTATTAAGGCTTTGCTGGACCTGCAAACCGCTAAACCGCAAGAAACTGGCTGGTTAGAGGCGGCTATCGATCTACAGGGGGAATTCGATCGCTGGTTTTGGGCCGAGGATGAGGGGGGATATTTTAATACTGCTTCCGATCATAGTCTCGATCTGATCGTGCGGGAACGAGGTTATACGGATAATGCCACCCCTTCAGCCAACGGAATTGCGATCGCTAATTTAGTTCGTCTGTCGCGATTGACGGAAAATCTAGAATATCTCGATCGGGCCGAAAAGGCCTTGCAATCTTTTAGTACCATCCTAGAACAGTCCCCCACCGCTTGCCCCAGTTTATTTGTTGCTCTCGATCACTATCGTCACGGTTTCTGTCTGCGTGCCCCGGAAAGCTCGATCGAGCCTCTGTTAGGTCGCTATTTGCCCACGGCGGTGTATCGAGTCGATGACAGTTTGCCCCCTAGCACATTTGGGTTAATTTGTCAAGGGTTATGCTGCCTTGAACCGGCGGAAAATTTAGAACAGTTAGACCGACAAATTGCCGGGGTGATGGCGGGTCCGTCAACACTGCTCGGTTAGGGATTTTTTCTCTCTGCTTCCCGCTCTCCTAGTAAATAGGCTCTGGTGTTTGGCTTTCGTTGGCAACTTCAACTAAGAAAACGGAGAGGCTATGGCTTTAGAAACTTTCGGATGATCAGTATATAACAATGACCTTAATTGCTTTTTGAGTCAAGACCTAATTTAGCGGCGTGATTGCTCTAAAATAAGGTCATCGCCTGATCAGTATATAGCAATGACCTTAATAGCTGTCATCGATTATGACATGGGAAATCTGCACTCTGCCTGTAAAGGACTGGAAACCGTGGGTGCAGTGCCGAAAATTACCGATTCTCCCCTCGATCTCGAAAAAGCTGACGCTATTGTCTTACCCGGAGTCGGTTCTTTTGATCCTGCTGTCCGGCAAATTCGCAGCCGTCATCTCGAAAAACCGATCAAAGCAGCGATCGCTAACGGTAAACCCTTTCTCGGTATCTGTCTCGGTTTACAAATTCTCTTTGACTCATCAGAGGAAGGACAAGAGGCGGGTTTAGGGGTTATTCCGGGGACAGTGCGCCGTTTTCGCTCGGAACCGGGCATTACCATTCCCCACATGGGTTGGAATCAATTAGACTTCACCCAGCCGGATCATGCTCTTTGGCAGGGATTACCCCCGCATCCTCACGTCTATTTTGTCCATTCCTATTATGTTGATCCCCTTGATAGTCATCTAACTGCTGCCACCGTCACCCACGGCAGTCAAACGGTGACGGCAGCGATCGCTCGTGAGCGTTTGGTAGCGGTGCAGTTTCACCCGGAAAAATCCTCGACTAATGGCTTAAAAATTCTGGCTAACTTTGTTCAGCAGGTGCAAAAATTAGCTTTAGTCTCCTAAATAAGCCTTTAAAACCCGCTCGTTTTTTTGGATTTCGCTGGGAATGCCATCGGCTAAATTTGTCCCTTCTGCTAATACCCAAACGTGGTGACAAAGGGACATAATCACATCCATATTATGCTCGATAATTAAAAAGGTAATTCCCTGACGATTCCATTCGATAATATGGTCGTTGATTTGAGCGATTAAAGTGGGATTAACTCCGGCGGCTGGTTCATCTAATAAAATTAATTTTGGCTCGGTCATTAGCGCTCGGCCAATCTCTAATAATTTACGCTGTCCTCCCGATAAAGCTCCCGCATAATCGTGCGCTTTTTCCCCTAGACCGATCGAATCTAATATGTCCAAAGCTTTGGCACGATTTTCCTGTTCCTGTTGGCGAATTTTTGCCCCCTGAAACCAGACTTTGAGAAAATTTTCTCCCGTTTGTCCCGGACTAGCTAAGAGCATATTTTCTAACACCGTTAATCGGGATAATACCCTTGCTACTTGAAAAGTTCTCACACATCCTTTCAGGGCAATTTGATAGGGAGGCAGCTGATGAATCGGCTGACCATCAAGAAAAACTTCCCCTTTATCTGGGCGAATAAAATTAGATAAAAGGTTAAAAAGTGTGGTTTTGCCGGCTCCATTGGGACCGATTAACCCGGTAATGCTGCCCTGCGGCACGTCCAAATAAGCATTATTGACGGCACGAATGCCTCCAAAACTTTTCGATAATCCTTTGGCAGAAAGTAACATATATAAATTATGAATTATGAATTATGAAGTGGGAAGTGTTTTCAGTGAAGAGTAATCGATGAACTGATAACTGATAACTGAAATTATTTTCCCAAAGTTAACTCCTCTTTTTTGCCGAGGATACCCTGGGGTCGCCAGATCATTAAAACCATGAGCAGCAGACCGATAATCATAATCCGTAAAGCCCCTAATTGGCTATCATTAAAAATATCTAATTGGGGCAGAATAAAGCGAGTCAGGGAATCGTAAGCCCAGAAAATTACTGCTCCTAGTAAGGTGCCGGCATTGCTACCAGAGCCACCGAGAATGATAATAATCCAAGCGTTAAAAGTCAATAACGGCTCAAAATTAGTCGGGTAAATAGTGGTTAATTGCCATGCTAAAAAAGCCCCGGCCAAACCAGCGATCGCACCGCCTAACATCAAAGATTGTAACTTATACCAAAAGACATTTTTTCCCAAGGCCCGGGGAATTTCTTCATCTTCGCGGATAGCTTTGAGGATGCGTCCCCAAGGCGATCGCAAAAGTAATTCTAAACCAGTATAAACGAGAGCGAGGAGGACTAAAACTACCACCATCAGCCCCGCTTTGTAATTATAATCATTCAAGGCAATTACGCCGTTTATATACAGAAAAAGCAGGATTATCGCCCCTAACAACCCCCAAAAGATTAAAGCTCTCTTTTGCGTCGGTTGATAGCTTTTGCCGCTAATTTGCCCAGCTTCGCGCCATTGTCGTTGCAGATTGCGCCCCAATTGCCAGAGAGCAAAGATAGCAAGCAGGGTAAACAGGGCAATAATTAATAATTTGACGGGAAAACTGGGATTTATATCCAAAGGTAGGGGATAACGTTGTAGTCCGAAACTACCCTTCGTTAACCAATCCTCGTTAAGCACCAGCAAACGAATTAACTCAGACACCCCGATGGTGACAATCGCTAGATAATCGGCTCTTAATCTCAGGGTGGAAAAACCGATGGCTAATCCCAACAATGCCCCTAGGAGCGCCCCGACAATGGCAGCAAAAATCATCGGTACACCCTGTAAAGTTAATAAAACCGTTGCATAAGCCCCTAAAGTGGCAAAAGCAACGTGACCAAAGTTAATTAAGCCAGTAAATCCCCATTGTAGATTTAAACCGAGGGCAAAAATCGCGTAAATACCCGCCCAAATTGTCAGGGAAACTAAATAATCTGTCATCTTAAGTAAAAAGTAAAAAAGGGGTCGGGGGAGTGGGGGAGTGCCGGAGTTGGGGAGAAAAAAGCTGAAAACTCACATCTGATTACTGAAAAGGCTGATTGCTAACTGCTAGTATAATATCAGTTAAAATGGCCTCTGTAGCTTGATGGACAATTGTGACGAGCGGAGGGTGCTAGGCTATTAATAACGAAAAAACCTTGTCCTGTTGATTTCTATGCCTCTTTTGATTCTAATTGCCGATGATGATCCCGGTATCCGCCTAGCAGTCAAAGACTATTTAGAATTAGCAGGTTATAGTGTGGTGGCGGCGAGCAATGGTTTGGAAGCTTTGAATTTATTGGATACCTATCATCCCCATCTTTTGGTATCGGATATAAAAATGCCGCGTTTAGACGGTTATTCTTTGGTGACTAAGGTGCGGCAACAGCCAGAATTTAGGTTATTACCAGTAATTTTTTTAACCGAAAGAGGGTCAACAGAGGAAAGAATTCGCGGTTATCAAGTGGGTTGCGATATCTATCTTCCTAAACCTTTTGAGATGGAGGAATTAAAAGCAGTTATTCGCAATCTTTTAGAGCGATCGCAAATGGTGCAAAGTGAACGTCAATATCAGAAATTAAAACCGGAAGAAAGCCCCAAAACTAGGGATGTTTTAACTTCTTCTTTACAGGACGATTTTAAGTTAACTAATCGCGAGCGGGAAGTGTTAGAACATTTAGCCCGGGGACTTTCTAATAGTGAAATTGGGCAAAAACTGCATCTTAGTTCTCGCACGATCGAGAAATATGTTAGTAGTTTACTCAGAAAAACAACTACTAACAATCGGGCCGAATTGGTGCGTTTTTCCCTCGAACATAGATTAATCGATTAGCTGAAATAAAAAACTTAAATTTTGTTTTTTACGTCCTCCAAAAGACTGCCACAGGAGTCTAAAAGTAGCTCGATTACGCGGTCAAAACCTTCCCGACCACCGTAGTAGGGATCGGGAACTTCTTTTTCTGGGTGATAACGAGCATAGTCACACATTAACTTGATCTTTTCTTGATATTTTCCTGTCCGATCTAGGGATAAAATATCTTGATAATTGGCTTTATCCATGGCTAGGATTAGATCAAAATTCTCGAAATCCTCGCGGGTAAATTGTCTAGCTGTCCCTTGCAGAAGAATACCGCGTTTTTTGGCGGCCGTATTCATGCGAGAATCAGGAGGAGAACCGATATGATAACCGGCAGTCCCCGCAGAATCACAGAGGATTTTATTGCCTAATCCTTCTTGTTCAATCAGATAAGTCATGATATTCTCGGCAGCGGGAGAACGACAGATATTTCCTAAACAGACAAAGAGTAGTTTATAGGGCATAAATTGACTGGTAGAATCATCACTAAATTGCCAATTATAGGGCATTTCTAACATCCCGATAAAGATTTATCCTCAAAAAACTCCTCGCTGTCCATTAACCTAATTTTGGCTAATCCCAAGCTTTCTAAATAATCTTGCCACCCTTGGGGAGTATCTTCGATCGCTAATAATCCTAATATCCTAGCTACGTCTGCTACCCAGGGTAGGGTATGAATTCTATAACCCTGCCAGTTTACCTCTAAGGATAACCAAGCGGGAATCTCTTGGGGGTTAAATTGTTGGGAGGCAAGATAATCAGCTTGAAAGCAGTAAATCCGAGGTGGTTTTTGACTCTCTAACAAGGTTAAACACTCCTTCTAATCTGGACATTAATCTCTTGACTCGTATTTTAGGGGAACCTCAGCATAATTTTTGTTAAATATGAACTTCTCTTGTCAAGAAATAGTTAAGTTTGCTCAAGACAATTTACCCTTAATTCTCCCCTAAGCGAGGACGAATAATTAAATAAATTGCCGGACCGATTAGAGGCAAAAGGGAAATTACCGGCAACAGGAAAGGATTTTTTAATCCCCGTCGGGTTAGATCATCTTGCAGCAAAATTGGACATAATAGGGTTAAAAGACAGAAATCTAAACTCATAACATGAATAAAACGGCTAGTTTGCCACTGATACCAAAAATCAGACCAATTGCCGTTAATTAATCCGTAAGCGATTAAAATTGCCGCAGTAATTAGGGCAATTACTCCTAACCAAGGTGAGTCTAAAAGTTTAATGACCAGATTTTTTTTGCCAGTAAAATTGCTGTTGGGTTGACGGAGAGTTAGATAGGGTAAAATAGCGAAAGCACCCACGGCAAAGGAGGCAAAAGTAAAGGGCCAAGCGATGATTTTTTGGTCACGACCATCGATAATTAAAAGGCTAGTGTAGATAAGTGGCCAAACTCCCATCAGGTTGAAAAGAGAGATAATTAACGGGTTAATATTTTGCCATTTGCCAGTGGAAAGATCGATAATTAAATTCATTGTATCTGGTTGATCGGGTGGTGCTAGTAAAAAAGCGTATAATCCGAAGCCTAACCAAAGTAAACCGAGAATAATTTTTGTTAACATGGGAGTAGATAATTAGATTAATTGAGTAATCGGGTCTTCAGCATATATATTACTAGAAAAGTGATCAAAAGATCAAGCAAGATTACCTAATCAATGATCACTAAGTAGGTAGGCGTTAAAAATTATCAGATGCCCCCCTTATTAAGGGGAGATCCCCCCGCCTATCGGCACCCCCCTTATCAAGGGGGGCAGGGGGGATCGAACCTAAAATCCATTTTTAATTTAATTATAACCAGCTACTTAATTTTTAGGGAAGACGACGAGGATTCATGGTTTCTCCTGGGGTAATTTCTGCACTTTTGGAGTGGAGTAAGCGAGTTTGTTCGAGGATAGTTTCTAAGTCTTCATCCGAGAATTCTTGTACATAGTTTAATTTGACTTCTTCTAGGAAGATAATTAATAACATCTCGATTCTTTCTAGACTGTGACGGGATTGTAATTCCCCGGCGAGAGATTGCCCGAAACGTTGGACTAATTGCTGTAATAAACGCTCAAAAACTTCGTCTTCCTGGGTAATCTTGTCAGCTATATTAACAAAGGATTGATACAATTGACTAGATAGGCGATTGCTCAAGTCAGTTTTTAACCCTTTCATGCCGGGTAATCGCAATAAGCTCTGATACGCAGGAGTTTGACTGAGAATTTTCTCGATATTGTATTTAATTAAAGCTTCTGCTTCTGGTTTAACTTGCGGTAAAACCTTATCAACAGTGCTATTAACTACTAACCGAAAAATTTCGATAACTTCATTAGTATCATTGAGATTATTATATCCACCACTAAGGGATTGATCGAGAAATTTCTCCACTTGTCCCCGTCGGATATATTCCTGTATTTGATTAATAATTCTCAGGAATATTATCTCAGTAATATCTTTAGAAATTAGTGCAACTAAGCCTTTAACTGCCTGTTCTTTAATCAACCTTAAGTTAATAATTTTAACTTGATCTAGGCGAATAACGGTAGGAATAAATCGCAACCATCTCCAGATAGGAATAAACAGAAAAATATCATACCATCGCCATAACATAGCCTCGCGCCAACGCAGACCTTTATGAGTGCGAGCAATCCACCAAGTTCTTAGCATAAATTCCCAGAAAAAGATGGTACCAAATAAAAAATCGATCGCCTCAAAGTTATCTATCGGTCTCCCATCTTCTCCCAGGGGACGAAAATAATTAGTTTCTATTAAAGGTTGAATTTCTTGATTGAAAAATTTCAACTCTTTTTCCCAGCCATTTTGACTGAGATAATCCCAAGTCCAAAACTTCTGAAAGGCTGCTTTTGCGGAAACATTTTCTGTTTTAAAAACCCGCAAGCGCATTTTATTTTTAATCTTCTCTAAAGTCCCAGTTTTCTCGGCCGAGGCAAAGGGATTATTATCGATCATATCGACACTTTTTTGGCGTAAATTGGCTAAAATTTTCTCAATCTCTTGGCGATATTCTTGCAGATTAAACTCTGGGTTAAAGACCTTTTGATTAATTATTTCATTAAGTTTATCAACCGTAGCTAAATATTCGCTGGTACTGCGATAGGGTTTAATCCCTTTCACCACATCATACTTAGCGATTCCTTTAACAAAGGGAATTTCTAGGGGTTTGTCGGGAGGTATTTGTAATTCTTGAAAGGAAATCGGCCCGAGTTGTATTGGTTCATTAAATCTTAATAAAGTTATTTGCAAGCGTCCCTGTAACCAAAAATCTCGCAGGGGAATATAGGTTAAATCGAAAATAACCAGAATATAATTGCATAACACCAATAGGGCCATGCAAGTCTCAAAGAGATTGCGTAGGGAAAAACGACGGTTTCTGATCACGGGGTTTTTAGTCAAAGTCATTAGCCTAGAAAGCACACTTTGACTATGGTAAACCGAAAACGCCTAATTTTTTTACCTGAAAGCGATTGCCCTGAATTGATTTTTATCTGTCAACAAGCCTAGGTTAAAATAGAGAGACAAACGTTGAAACAGAGTCTAGTCAATGACAACACGGCAACCTCGCCACAGCAAAGAGGAATTTGCCCGACGTGGCGATGAACTCTATCAATCCCAAGTGCGATCGAGGTCAAAGAGGTCAAGCCTGATAGTGCGACAACCTCCTTACAGAGATAGGATAGTAGAATAGAGGAGGCTACCATATCGCTTCTTCAGACTCTAATTTAGTCTTGTAGATCAGTTATTACCATGAAAGAAAAAGTATACTTGGATTCCACCGTTCCGAGTTATTACTTTGATGAGCGTGAAACTCTAAAAGCCGCTCTTCTAGGTTCTGTGTGATAAGTTTAATTGACAATATGATCGATCGATCTTTGTGTCCTTTGTGTCTTTGTGGTTCGTTCCACCCCCTCGCTCTTGAGAAATGTATCTTAGAATACATTTTACCCACCAAAGCTGGGAGAGCCTAAAAGCTTTTACCGAAGTCACAAGGAAGTGGTGGTCGGAAATGTCCAGTTATTATGATTTATATATTTCAGATGCCGTGCTTCAAGAACTAACCGACGGAAACTATCCGCGTAAAGCTGAAATTATCCATTTGGTTTCGACGATTCCTTTGCTACCGCCGACTTCTGCTCTTGAATAAGTTGTCGAGTTTTATCTTGCCAACTATGTCATGCCAAGGTCTCTTGTGGGCGACGCTCTACATCTTGCCTATGCCAGCTATTTTGACATTCAATATCTCCTTACTTGGAATTGCAACCATCTAGCGAATGCTAACAAACGGAAGCATATTCGCGTTATCAATGCCCGTCTTGGCTTGTCAACACCTGAAATTGTCACACCACTTGAACTATTCAAAGAGGAGAACAACTTATGATCCGCTCAGAGATTTTGCAAGAAAAAGATAGAACTCAAACAAGATTGTCGGAGGAATGCACGTCCATCCATGACTATTTACTGAAGTCTCACATTGCCGCGAAAAAGGCTGCGGAATCCTACGGGTTTACTCTCAAATACGCTGAATTGCCTAACTTGCCATCATCTTAACTCAAATTGAGATCGCTTAAAGGTGATCACCTTGCCTCCTAGGTTGAGTTGAGCGAAACAATACGGGGTCGAAAATGGCTCAATTCGATTGAAAAAGCGCAACCCAACCACCTCAACGGTTGTTATTACTTATATAATAGACTACATAAGCTTTATTGATCGCTTTTTTCTATGTCCGAATCAGCTGCTGGAATTTCTGTTTCCAAACCCCAAAATATCTGGAAACGACAAGTTAAAGTCAATCTGAGAAGTCTCTTTAGTACCCTGGGAAAAGCCACTCTTAACGGGGCATTTTTGCAGTGGGATGATCTGGCCGAAAATGGAGTAGAAGTTTTAGATGATCTTGGTTTAAGTCGGACTCCGGGGGAATTAGCGGGTTTATTAATAAGTCAATCGCTAATGGAAGCGATGAAAGGATTACTTAAAAGTAATGCTGATTTACTGCCCCAAGAAGTTGAAAAGCTGCCTTTAAAAGAACTTTACCGTCAGATTACCGACTTTTTAGAAGAGCCGGAATTAATTCTCGATCAAGATTTTTTTGAGCATCCCGAAAGATTACCTATAGTCGCACCAATCCAAGCAGCTTTTTTACGGTGGTTAACAACAAATAATTTAATCACTAATTCCCAGGAAGCACAGAGCCTAAGTAACCGTTTACCAGCTTATTTTGTCTTAGCATTGCAGGAGCAATGGAAAGATAAACGAGATGAATACAGTCTGCTTTTAGATGAAATCGACACTCCTTTTAACAATGCTTGGAAACGAGAAAGAGGCTGGTTACATTATCGAGCTTGGTTGCAAAAACAGATCGATGAACCTATTTTTTGGGAAACCTTTAGTTTAAAGCAAATTTATGTACCTCTACGGGGATTTTATGAAGAAGAAGAAAAAAAAGCCACCCCAGACATAGATTACCATCGAGAGCCATCATTTAAACGCATTGTTATCAAACTCCAAGAGCAGTTAGAAACATGGTTAGAAGCGGCAAAATCCGATGATGCTATCCGTTTATTGACCGGTGGGCCGGGTAGTGGAAAATCGTCCTTTTGTAAAGTATTTGCTGCCCAACAAGCTCGCTTAGAAAAACAAGTTTTATATATTCCCTTGCATCGCTTGAGTTTCTCCACCGATTTAGTAACAGCAGTTAAAACCTTTGTTCAACATGACGGTTTTTTACCAGAAAATCCTCTAGAACCGAGGGATCAAGATTTAAAATTACTAATTATCTTTGATGGCTTAGATGAGCTATCTATGCAGGGAAAAATCGCCCAAGAAGTCGCCCAAAATTTTATTAATGAAGTACGAGAACAGGTCAAAAGTTTTAATAACAATAAAACCCGTTTACAAGTGTTGATTAGCGGGCGTGATGTGGTGGTACAATCCAATAAAAATAATTTCAAAAAACCTCAGCAAATTATCACTATTTTACCCTATTGGGTTGATAAAAGCGATGATTTTAGCGATGTTGATAACTTATTAAAAGTCGATCAACGTCATCAATGGTGGCAACAGTATGGGCAAGCTAAAGGGAAAAACTATGCACAATTACCGCCAGAATTATCGGGGGAAAATTTACAAGAAATTACCGCTCAACCGCTATTAAATTATCTTATTGCTCTCACTTTTGAACGAGGCGAGGTTCAATTTTCCCAAGAAACTAATCTCAATAATATTTATGACAATTTGCTCAAGGCAGTCTATGAGCGAGGTTATGAAAAAAATAGTCCAGGCCACCGGGCTATAGAAGGGATTACAGAAAAAGATTTTGTGCTAATTTTAATGGAAATTGCCCTTTCCTGTTGGCATGGTAATGGTAGAACCACCACCGTTATAGAGATTAAAGAACATTGTGAAAATAATGGCTTAAAAAATCTCCTAAAAAATTTCCAAGATAGTTTTCAAAGCGATTCCCAAGGGAGTATCACCCGTCTTTTAACAGCCTTTTATTTTCGAGAAAGTGGCGATTTACGAGGCAGCGAAAAAACCTTTGAATTTACCCATAAAAGTTTTGGTGAATATTTAACTGCCCGCAGAATTGTTGACCGAGTTAAGCAAATTCATAAGAAATTACAAGACAGTGAAAATGATTATGACAATGACTACGATCCCAGACAAGCTTTAATCGCCTGGGCGACTTTATGCGGACCGACGGCAATAGATGAATATCTTTTTTGTTTTATTGTCAATCAAATGCAATTACAGTCCCCAGATGAAGTGAAACAGTGGCAGAAAACTCTGGGTGATTTAATTGAATATCTTTTGGTCAAAGGAATGCCGATGGAGGGGTTAAAAAACCGCCCCAATTTTCAGGAGGAAATGCGACAGGCACGCAATGCCGAGGAAGCTTTATTAGCGGTATTTAATGCCTGTGGGCGAGTCACCGAAGAAATTTTTCCCATTCAATGGCCTTCTCCTGAAGCTTTCGGCAATTGGTTAGCCCGTCTTCAGGGACAAAGAATAGATTTAGAGTTTATGTTGGTGTTAGATTGTCTCAGTTTTCTTGATTTACAAAACTGTCTGTTGATACATCGAGATCTTGGCGGGGCAAATCTTGAAGGGGCAAATCTTGAAGGGGCATATCTTAGAGGGGCAAATCTTGAGGGGGCAAATCTTGAGGGGGCTAATCTTAAAGAGGCAAATCTTGAAGAGGCATTTCTTGAAGGGGCATTTCTTGCAGAGGCTAATCTTGAAAGGGCTAATCTTTACGGGGCTAATCTGGGCGAGGCAAATCTTGAAGAGGCATTTCTTGAAAGGGCAAATCTTGAAAGGGCTAATCTTAAACGGGCAAATCTTTACGAGGCAAATCTTTACGGGGCATATCTTGCAGGGGCAAATCTTTACGGGGCATATCTTGCAGGGGCATATCTTGAAGGGGCTAATCTTGAAAGGGCAAATCTTTACGGGGCTAATCTTTACGGGGCAAATCTTGAAAGGGCATTTCTTGAAGGGGCAAATCTTAGAGGGGCATATCTTGAAGGGGCTAATCTTGAAAGGGCTAATCTGGGCG
>NZ_JAQMSY010000026.1:0-15128 GCF_028329095.1 Microcystis sp. CS-574 | reverse complement strand
TAATGAGAACCACAATTAGGACAGGGGAATAGAGGTGAAGGGGGGATTTTGTTCGGTGCTAGACTGATATTTCAGTAAGCCAGACAGAAGCCAGAAAAAGATATTTATCAGAAAAGTCATGATCAAGCTAGAGGTTTAAAGACTGATCGGGTTCCAATTATTTTTATTCATAAATATTTTACACAATTCATACCAGGTAAGCAAGAGAGCTACGCCACTACTACCGAATCATTACCCTAATATTTTAGACTAAATCCAGTTATTAAAAACTGATTATCTATCCCCCCTTTTGCCTTTTGCCTTTTGCCTATTGCCTATCCTGATATGTTACCTATCCTCAACGGATTTAGTATTAGACGGTGTGGCGATGGAAGACTTGTGGCTCTTCTAGGTTCTGTGTGATCAGTTTAACTTACAATATGATCGATCGATCTTTGTGTCCTTTGTGTCTTTGTGGTTCGTTCCACCCCCTCGCTCTTGAGAAATGTATCTTAGAATACATTTTACCCACCAAACCTAGGAGAGCCGACTTGTTGGAGGAGTTGCTGCAAATTAAAACCAGTAAGGAACAATTAACTTTTTCTGTTTATAAATTAGTTAAAACCCTAAATCATCCTGAAGTTTATGCGGGAGTAGCCATGGTTATTATTGAGCAAATCAGTAAATTATATAGTGATATTGCTGCCGCCTATGACACCCAATTATCATCATTAGAACCAGCAGTTAATCCTAGGTTTACCGCCGTTAATAATGCTGTCAACAACGAGGAAGATAATTCCTTGGGTGGTTAATAGCCTAGAAAATCATCTAGAGGCGGAGAGAATGCAAAAATTAATGTTTGCCGCCTATAAAAAATGTTGAGAAAATGATCGTATCGAGCTAATCTTAGTCAAGCTAATTTTCAAGCGGCAAGAATGAATCATGCTGACTTAAGAAAGGCTAATCTTTCAGGAGTTAATCTTAGGGAAGCGGATTTAATCGATGTTTTCTTTGCTAGAGCAAATCTCACCAGTGCTGATTTAAGTAATGCCAATCTAACTGGTGCCGAGTTAATGAGTGCTAATCTGATGGGAGTTAACTTCTGCGGTGCAATTGTGCCGGATGGCTGGATTAATAATTAAAATTACTAGACAGTTTTTTTGGCAGTTATTCTGGTATAATTTAGGGGTAGAATTGAGGGTAGTATTATGGTTGATCCAGCAATTATTACAGAAGATATGGGCAAAATCTACACCAGCATTACAGTTATCAATCGCGCCGATCAAATTTTAGCAGCAGCGGCTGTAATCTCTCCCGATCAAATTCGCTCTCTTACCCTAGAAAATGTCTTGGTGGATACGGGAGCAACCACTCTTTGTCTGGTGCCGGAAGTAATCTCCAGCTTGGGTTTACAGCTTTTAAAAGAAGTAGATGTGGCTACGGCTAAAGGGATAGGAAAAGCGAGAATTTTTCGCGATGCTACCTTGATTATTGCGGGACGAGAAGGGACTTTTGAATGTTTGGAATTACCCGGAGGTCAAAACAATTTATTAGGAGTAATTCCTTTAGAAGCTTTGGGATTAGAACCAGATCTTCGCAGCCAAAAACTACGAGTTTTACCCACGGAATCTAACGAGACTTATTTAACAATTTTATCGAACCAAATAGCTCTATAAAATTACTTTTTGTCTAACTTTTCCTGCTCTTTCAGCTATAGCGATAACCTCGATTTCTTGACCAGAAACTCCCTTAATTACCCATTCCACCGTACAGCGATAATCTAAACCGTGAGCGAGACTACTATATACTTTATTTGATCGCCCTTCTAAGTGACCGATTTCCTGCTCTAATTTTCCCACTATTAAACTCACCTCATCGGCCAAATTTAACTTGACTTGAATAGGACGAACGATCTTTCTTTCCAGTGCCTTTTTACTGGTATAAGTGGGTAAAAATCCCTGATTTTCTAACTGTAAAACCAGATGATAAATACCATTGCCCTCCGACTTAAGATCAAGACGAGAGATAGCTAAAAGAGGTGACATTAAAGCATGGGCAATAGTAAACTGACATTGTTTCTCACATAAATCCGGTAAATACTTTTCTGGGGCATTTTGCCAGACATTTTTAAAGTCCCAACCGCCAATTTCCACCTCTCCCAATTGGGGATGATCAAAACTTTGCCAATTAATAAAGCCCTTTCCCGCTAAATTCTCATCATTCCAATGCTGTAATTTCAATTCATCTTCAAAAGGATGCCAGCGAAACCATTGAATATAATCATCTTTTTTCACCCCTGCTTGGGTGGGTGCATCCCATAACTCCACCGTAAAACCATACCAACCAAAATGATCGTAGCCGTAATCATCCATGGCACCGTTAGTCACTTCTTTGGGATGATAACGAAAATCGTGATAGACAGAAACGCATTCATAACCAGTCATTGCTTTTCCCTTATCGGCAATATATTTATACATTTCTAAGTCTTCCACGGGGAAATATTCATCGGGATGGGTGCTATAGGGACGCAACATGACTGCTGAATAGGTATGATAGGTAACGAAGCCATTAATATTGGTGTTATTTGCCCAAAATTCGGCTTCCGCACGGGTTTCTGGCTCCGAAAAGGGAAAATCTCCGGCCCCCTTTTGTTCCCCTTCAGGAACCCAATAAACAGGATAATTGCGGTTAAAATCCAGGCCTTCTAGGGTGGGGGCAGTGGTAAAATTATAGCCATCGTAATCGCGGATTAAACCTTCGGTGAGCAAAGTGTAAAAAGTTCCCTCAAATTCCTCCGGTTCGCGACGCTCCATAATGCGAGGATCTTGGTCAGAAATTTTCCAAGCGCCACAGGTGTCTTTTTGGCGCATTTGTAAGATTAAACCATCGCCGTTAATATCTTCAGGATATAGCCCCGGTTTCTCATCCGTGTGGGGATAGGGGCGAATACTCGATCGTAACATATAGGGAGTGGTGAGATATTTTTCCGCTCCATCCACGGCTAATCGCGGCAAAATATAGACAGTGTAATGGTCAAGAAGTCTGGTAATTTGGGAATTATGACCGTATTGGCGCAAAAGATGAGCGATAGTGTAGAGAGCGACGGCAGAGCCTGTTACTTCCCCCGCATGGGTGTTAGCATCGATCCAATAGGCAGGTTTTTCTAAATAATGGCCTGTGGCTTGATTTGTTAGGGTAGTTAACCAGATATCTCGATTTTCATAGCTTTTACCGATCGAGGTGAGGCTAATTAAATTAGGATAGGATGAAGCTAGGTTTTTCAGGAAAGAAACTAATTCGGTGTAGGGGTAATAGTGGCTAAAATCAAACATAATCTTCTGCAACTAAAAAAAGGAGTCTTGGGTTAATTTGACAAAATATAGGATAATAACAGTAAAAACTATGGATAGTCAGGATATTGCTCGCTATATTGAAGAAACTAACGGTATTTCTAAGCCTTGGCTGTTGGTGCAATTGCGTCTCAAAAAACTGCAAGAACGTCGCGCTAGTCTTTCCCAACAGGAATATATCCAAGAATTGGATGATATTCAGCAAGACTTAATGAAATTGGGCGAATGGTGGCGAGGAATCGAGTCAGAAGTCTTTAAACCCTAAGCGGTGGCGATAATCTGTAATACTCGCGGTAAATCCTCAAATTCGCCGATGATGCGTTTCACCGGTTGCGGCCAAACCCGGACTAAAGTGGGAATAGCAGAGACATGATTAGATTCCGCTTGTTCTGGATGCTTAGAGATATCGATCACTTTCAGGGTATAGGGATGGTGTAATTCTCGCTCTAGAAGCTGATGGATCGATTCTAGGGTGTGTTTAGTATTGGCATTATTGCCGGAGACAAATAACCGCAAAACATAACCCTTGGGACTAGGATTACTATAGTCAGAGTCAGCATTAATCCCTGAAGTGGTTGGGTGGCGCTCCTGATAACGGAGAATCAGATCGTGGGATTGCCAAAGTTGGGGAAACTGCTGACGATAGGTTTCTAAGATAGTGGGATTAGAGGATTGTTCCTGCCAGGGTACAGTAAACCAAGCTCGATCGTCCGTGGCGAAAATAGCATTTAATAAAGGCTGATAGCGACGGACAAGGGGATAGACTTCGGCTCTAGTATGAATACGGTGACTGTAGGGATCTCGCCAGCGATCGATGGTAGCAGTAAAACTAGGAACTAAAAAATGGGGGGGTTCTGGCAACCCTAAAGCGGACTGGAGAGCAGCGCAGAGATTCAGATGCCAATGAGTTTGTTTATCAGGATCGATACAGTAAATTAGATCGCCCCCGGGGGTAAACAGGGCGATGCCTTTAAAAATATCGGGCAACACAATCGTGGAAGTGATCACTTGAGGGGTTCCCCTAGAGAATAAGTAGGAGCTTCTATTTTTCTAGCCTACTAAACTCTTGATCCCTGAAGGATTTCCTTCAGGGTTTTTCTAGATTCTACCCCGCAGCATCATGGCCATTTCATTGGGAACCGGGGACATTTCCAGGGCGACCTCATCGCTAATCCGTCCCTCTTGATAGAGGTTAAACAGAGATTGATTAGTGGTAATCATGCCGTGGTATTCGCCGTCTCTCATTAATTCGATAATTTCGTCATTTTTGCCGCTGCAAATGTAATCTTTGACGGTTTCTGTGTTGACGAGAATATCGTGAAAAGCCGTCCGTTTACCATCGGTGGTGCGACATAAACCCTGGGAAATAATACAAACTAGGGATTCTGCGATCGCCACCCGCGTCGATTCCCGTTCCTCGGCGCTATAAAGAGTTAAAATCCGGTCAAGGGTTTTTACAGCGCTGTTGGTGTGCAGGGTTCCCAGGACTAAGTGACCGGTTTGGGCAGCTTTCAGGGCAGTATTAACGGTGGCTTTGTCCCGCATCTCCCCCACCAGAATAATATCTGGGTCTTCCCGCAAACAGGCTTTTAGGGCATTATCGAACTCATGGGTGTGTATTCCCACTTCCCGTTGTTTGATCAAACTGCGACGACTTTTATGGACAAATTCGAGCGGGTCTTCGATGGTGATAATATGTTTGGCGTGTTCTTCATTGATGTAATCGATCATGGCTGCTAGGGTGGTGGATTTCCCTGAACCCGTCGGACCGGTGATTAAAATCAATCCCTTCTGCACATCGCACACATCCCGAAACACTATCGGTAGGCCCAATTGTTCCATCGTGGGGATTTTCATGGGAATCAGACGCAAAACCATCCCCGGACCGCGCAGACTTTCAAAGATATTAATCCGCGCTCTAGCGAATTGGTACTGAGTCGCACCGTCAAATTCTAGGTCTTTTTTAAAGCGAAGGATTTCTTCTTCACCGAGGATTTCGCGTAACCAACTATAAAAAGTGTTGATGTCAATTTCAGGATAGTCGAGAATAATCATTTCGCCACGATCCCGCATCCGGGGTTGTTCTCCAACCCCGAGGTGAACGTCCGAATAACCCCGCTCAAAGGCAATCCGAACCAAATACTCTAAGGTGGGTTGATTGGAAGCGCGACTTTGGGGAGAACGTGGTGGCGATATTTGACCATTTTGTGGCATATTAGGCACTTTTTTGGCCTGCGTCGCCACCTTTTCCGTCATTTCTTGATTTATCTCTGGTGTGGTTCCTTTGATTAACTCCGAGGGAGGTATCGGGATGGAGGGAACCGGCAGCGGCTGCAGTGATCGCGAGGAAGAATTGGGATTTTGACTCATTTTTGAACTCTCAAAAATTAATTATGCCAGAACTCTATAGTACAAATTATCTAAGTAAGCTGCAAGGCTGATAGATTGAGGATTAAGGAGCCAGTAGTTTCCAAGTCAGTATTCAGGCTCTCTTGGATTTGGTGGGTAAAGTATATTCTAAGATACATTCCTCCTAGCGAGGGGGTGGAACGAACCACAAAGACACAAAGGACACAAAGATTGATCGATCCGATGTAAGTTAAACTTATCACACAGAACCTAGAAGAGCCGTTTTAGGAGAGGTAAATATGATGAATAGTCTGCAAACTTCAGTCGAACGGGAAAATTTAGGACAATTTTTGTTAGAAAATCTGCAAGATATTACAGATAAACTCGATCAAATTGTCACCGATTCTGATCGGATAATACTGGATAATTTACTACAAGAAACTAAGATTTTAGTTGAGCAAGTTAAAGATAACTCTAAAACTTATCAAGCAAGAGCCGATATATTTTGTCAAATTGATGAATTATGGTTTCAGGTATGGGAACAATATAAGAATGAGGTTTCGGCACTGGAATTAATCCAATATATAGACCAATTTACTAATCAAATTACTGCCTATAATCAATTATTTATCGGCCTTGCTCAGATCAATGAGGGAAAGACTGGTGAGGAAAAAGCCGATTTAATCAGAGTGGTGGAAGGTTCACTCCTTCTCTCGGAAACGATAGATGTGTTTATTGATATGTTTGCCGATTCAGAACTAGAGCAAATTTACCAGGGAGCTAAAAATGCTCTATCGGTTTCTAATCGTACTATAACCGAATATTTACAAGATACTGAAACATCCGATTTAGTCACCCAATTGAGAGCTTATAGTAGTTTAATAATTTTCAGAATTCAAGAGCGATTTAATCCTAAGAATGTATCCTCAGAAACTACTTCTCATTCCCTAACAGATGATTTAAGCGATCTTGATCCTTGGACAAGAAACTTAGTGGGGGTTGTCGATTTAGAAACTGAAAAATCTTCGTCTGAAAACTGGTTAGATAATCTTTCTGGATCAATTTCTGATCAGGAGGTTTTTGAGAAAGCATTAGAATATGGGCGTGTTTTTCGTCAGAATGTATCCTCAGAAACTACCTCTCATTCCCTAACAGATGACTTAAGCGATCTTGATCCTTGGACAAGAAACTTAGTGGGGGTTGTTGATTTAGGATCAGAAGACCCAAAAGAATCGTATATTGATTATTTAGTGGAGAAGTATCGGTGAAACGAGTCTTATTCGACAGTGATGTATTGCTAGATGTTTTGGGTAAGCGTGAACCACATTTTCCAGCATCTGTACAAGCATTCAATACAGTTAAGACAGGTAAAACTCAAGGATATATTTCTGGTCATGCCGTCACTAATATTTATTATATTTTGTCTAAACAAAACGGAAGGGAAAGCTCAAGAAAATTGGTGATAAGTCTTCTAGAGAATTTGCAAGTTGCTAGGGTGACAGATGCAATAATTAGGCAAGCATTGGCAAGTCAGATGAAAGATTTTGAAGATGCCGTTACCAGTGCCGTTGCTGAATCAGAAAAGCTAGAAATAATCATAACGCGAAACCTAAGAGATTTTGCCGCTTCCCCTGTTCCCGCAATGGTACCAGCCGATTTTTTATCGATTCTTTAACTAATGTTTCGGTAAACGTAAACCATCCGATCGCATAGGGATTAAAATCTGAGTTAAACTGCGTAATTGTTCGGCCGTTCCCATACAAATTAACAGATCCCCGGCCATTAATTCCGTATCGCCGGTCGGTCCCCCGATTAGCGTACCATCAGCGCGACGTATTGCCAAAACTAAGGCCCCCGATCGAGATCTTAAATGTGCTTGACTAAGACTTAAACCCACACAGGGACAAGTCCTCGGATCGATTAAAAATTCCTCCATATAAAACGATCGATCGGTTCCAGTTAAAATACCATCGACAAAATCCATCACCTGCGGTCGTAGGGCTGCGGCTGCTAATCTTCTGCCGCCGGTAATATAGGGAGATACTACCGCATCGGCCCCGGCCCGTTGTAATTTTTGTACTGCTTCCTCGGTACTGGCCCTAGCAATAGCACGAATTTTCGGATTAAGAGTTTTAGCAGACAAAACTGTATATAAATTCTCCGCATCGGAAGTTAAAGCGGCCACAATACAAATAGCGCGTTCAATTCCTGCCATTTGTAAAGATTTATCTAAGGTGGCATCTCCTTGAACAACAATATAATTTAATTCTTTGGCCCGATTTACCTGTAGGGGGTCTGTATCAATAACTACAAAAGGAATATTTTCTGCGTAAAATTCGATCGCTACCTGTCTGCCTGTGCGACCCAAACCACAGATGATATAATGTTCCGATAGTCGATCGATCAAGCGTTTCTCCTGTCTCTGTTTGAGTCCCTCTTGAAAATAGCCTTGAATTAAAGCTTCGGTCAAGCGATTAACAATATAACCGATGCTGACTACTCCCATGATAATCAAAACCATCGTGAATAGTCGTCCCCGTTCACCTAGGGGATTAATTTCGCCAAAACCGACGGTAGCGAGGGTACTAATCGTCATATAGGCCGAATCTAGCCAACTCCAACCCTCGATCAGATGATACCAAAACGTACCCAGCAAAAACACCACGACCAGGGCAAAAATTCCCCCGATTAATTCCTGACGCAGACGACGATATTTATCTTCACTGATAGACAAGCAAAATTCACCCCTAACACTGTCTAGTAACTTACAATGAAATCAGTTTTTAATCTAAATAACCCGTCCTTCTCAGACGGATTTGATTATAATCTCCCCTATGTCTAATCGCGCAGGAGTTCCCCAGTGAGTCCAAAAACCCTTTTAGAACCAACCCTAGTTGATCCCACTCCCAATTTAAACCCGAATCAACCCTTCGATCCAGATAGTTTTAACAGCTATGTGATGAATACTTATGGTCGTTTTCCCATTGCGATCGCCAAAGGGTTAGGCTGTCTCCTCTGGGATACTTCCGGGAAACAATACCTTGATTTTGTCGCGGGAATTGCCACCTGTACCCTCGGTCACGCGCACCCTGCTTTAATTGAAGTGGTTAGTCAGCAAATCCAAAAACTCCATCATGTCTCGAATTTATACTATATTCCCGAACAAGGAGAACTAGCTAAATGGATTGTCGATCATTCCTGCGCTGATAAAGTCTTTTTCTGTAATTCTGGTGCGGAAGCGAACGAAGCGGCGATTAAATTAGTACGAAAATATGCCCATACGGTGCTAGATTTCCTCGAACAGCCGGTTATTTTAACCGCTCACGCTAGTTTTCACGGTCGGACTTTAGCTACCATCACCGCAACCGGTCAACCGAAGTACCAAAAAGACTTTGAACCCCTGATGCCGGGGTTTGCCTATATTCCCTATAATGATATCGAAGCGGTGGAAAATGCGATCGCTGATCTCGATGAGGGTAATCGTCGGGTGGCTGCGATTATGTTGGAACCGCTGCAGGGTGAAGGGGGAGTTCGTCCGGGGGATATCGAATATTTCCAACGTTTACGGCAAATTTGCGACGAAAATAACATTTTGCTTGTCTTTGATGAGGTACAGGTGGGAGTCGGAAGAACCGGTAAACTCTGGGGTTATGAGAATTTAGGAGTGGAACCGGATATTTTCACTTCTGCTAAGGGTTTAGCGGGTGGTATTCCCATCGGTGCGATGATGTGCAGAAAATTCTGTGATGTCTTTGAACCGGGTAGTCATGCGAGTACCTTTGGAGGTAATCCTTTCGCTTGTGCCTCAGCTTTAACAGTATTACAAACCATTGAACGGGATCATCTTCTCGAAAATGTCCAGCAGCGAGGGGAACAGTTACGCAGCCGTTTACGCGTGATTGCTTCTCAATATCCCCATCTATTTGTCGATGTGCGCGGTTGGGGTTTAATTAATGGTCTGGAAATTAATTCAGAAAGTGAGTTGGTTTCATCTACTATTGTTAATGCAGCCTTGGCAGAGGGTTTATTAATTGCTCCCGCAGGTCCGAAAGTTCTCCGTTTTGTACCGCCTTTAATTGTCTCGGAAACAGAAGTAGATGAGGCGATGGATAAGCTGGAAGCAGCCATCGCTAAAGTGGTTTAATTTCAGTTATCAGTTATCAGTTATCAGATGTAAGTTTTAAGTTGACAGTTTCCAGAACGTAGGTTAGGTTGAAGCATGAAACCCAACGCCTGCATAGTTTACGCTACCGCTAACCCATCCTACAAATAATTGTGCCTCCCTACTTATCAGTCAATTATTTTTGAGCTTTATCCCCCCTAACTGTCACCTTTTCACTGGACTAGGGGAGGATAAATCTACTGTTGTTCGGGGCAAATAAAATGATCACTTCTGAACCTATTTATTCTCTCCCTAAAACCCCTCCTTTAGAAAATGGTGATCAACTAAGTCGCCAGGAATTTGAGCGTCGTTATCAGAACTTTTCTGAAGTAAAAAAAGCCGAATTAATTGAAGGGATAGTTTATATGTCTTCTCCTGTACGAGTGCAGAGTCATGGAGAACCTCATTCTGATATTTTAACTTGGTTAGGGGTCTATAAAGCCGCCACAATTGGGGTAATGTCTGCGGATAATACTACAGTGCGTCTGGACGCAGATAATGAGGTACAACCGGATGCTTTACTAAGAATTAAAATTGCTGGACAATCAACTATTAGTGACGATGATTATATCGAAGGTGCGCCGGAATTAATCGTAGAAATCGCCGCTTCTACTGCTTCCTATGATCTCCACAATAAATGGCGAGTTTATCGTCGTAATCAAGTGCAAGAATATCTTGTTTGGCGAGTTTATGAACGTCAATTAGATTGGTTCCGATTAAATGCTGGAGAATATATTAAACTTGAACCCGATAGTCAAGAGATAATTTACTCGCAGGTTTTCCCCGGTCTTTGGTTAGATGTTAATGCTTTATTAGCGGGTAACTTGGGACAGGTTTTGACTGTTTTACAGCAAGGTTTAGCCAGTCAAGAACATCAAGATTTTCTGAAAATATTATCTCAAAAAACTGATAACTGATTTATGTGGCATCCTGACGCTTATCAAGCTTTAATTGCCGAAGATTATCCTCAAGTTGCGGCAATCTACGAGGAACTAATCGATAACAATCCCGAAAATATTTCTGACTATTGGTACTTGGGAGTTGCCTATCTTTTGCAAAATTTAGAAGCAGAAGCGCAGGTAATGTGGCAAAATGTTTTAAGAGGAGGTAATCCAGAAAAAGTCAAGCAATAGCAAGCAGAATTAGAAGCAGTTTTAGATACAGAAGCGCGACGACAACAAAGAAAAGGTGATCTGGCAGCTGTAGAATATTTTCGCTATCATCTACAGGAAATTGTTCCCAAGTCAATTAATAATTTATTAGCTTTATTCGACTTAGCTTTAGATTTAGAAATATTCGATCCAGAAGAACTACTTAATTATCCTATTCAAGACAATCTCAGATATAATCCTAATCGAGAATTGCTTTTAAATGTAGTTCTCAAAATTCTTTTATATCCCCACGAATTAACTTTAGATTTAGCTCAAGCAAGTTTACCCTATCTAGAGGAATTAGCTGATAGTTTGATCCCGCAAGCTTTTCAGATAGCGGCACGAGTCACCAACGAGCAACAAAGTCCCACTTTTGGAGTAGAAATTATTAAACTTTGTCTGCAATTAAGACAAAATGATCTGAGTCTTTTAGAACAGTTAGTTAACCTCTATATTTTAGCCGAAGACTTTGATAATTCTTTGATAACTGCCTATCAATTGCGAGAAATTTGTCTAACCCCAACCCTAAAGTTATACAGTAATTATCTAATTTTATTAATACTTTTGCTCTGGGGAGTTTGGCAAGAAATTGATAGTATTTATCAAGAATATCATAATTTATTACACTAATTAACCCGTCAGAAAAATATCACTTTAGAACCGATTATTAAAACTAGCTTTCTCAATGTTTCTAGTCCCCTACCCTACCTAGGCGATCGAGCTTTAGCCAATCGACAATTAACTAATCGCGTCGTTGAGGAATGTTAGCGAAGATTCCCAATGTTTAGGTTAAAATAGAGGGGCAAAAGTTGCAACTGGTTCAAGCCAATGATAGTAGGATCACCCCTCTACAGCAAAGAAGAATTTGCTCGACGTGGCAATGAGATTTATTAGACTCAGGTGCGCTCTCAAGTCGAGGAGGGCAATTATGGCAAAATACCAGTATATCCTTTTTCCTTTTTCCCTTGAAACTTACTCTCGAATTATATGAGCTAACGGCTAAGGGTGATAATTTTCTGAAAATCCCTTTGAATAATAGCAAAATTTTTATCAGTTAAAAGCGGCACATGAATGAATAAGGCTCTCGGATGATATTTTAAGACTTGAAAATATAATTCTTCGCAGACAAACTGACCGGCATTATCGCTGATATAACTATAGTTAAGGTTTTTAATTAAATCTGGCAAGGGAACTGGTGTCAATAACTTTTTTGTACTACTCCTAGCCTGAGATTCTAAACTTAAACGATAACGACTTTCCGCCATGCCACAACAAATAACTAAATCGTTTTTTTTGTCTTGAATAGCTTTGATAACTCGTTCACTGGCTCGATGAGTATTAACGGGAAGTTGACGCAAAAATAAAAGATTTTTTGGACAATTATCTTGAATAGATACTAACAAATCATCGGAGGAATTACTCCGATGATGGCATAACCAAGGCGCAAAAGAAGTTAAGAGAATTGTCAAGTTATCTCCTGATAGTTAATTGGGATAATCAACAAAAAAGCGATCGAAGGGACAAAAATTGCTACACTAACTGACATGACCTCAATTAAAGACGAGATTGATATTCTATGCAACGCCGTAAATTTTTGCTTATTAGTGGCAGTTTAGGCGGTTTTAGCTTGGCAGCTTGCGCTCATCAGATTTTACAGCCTGTTACTTCCAAAAATCCCCCTGAGTCGGCTGTTAAACAAGCACAAAAGGCGAAAAAAGTCAAGATAATCGTGATTAGTGACCTTAATAGTCAATACGGTTCCACTACTTACGATCCCGAAATCGATCGAGCTATCCCTTTAATTATCAATCATAAACCCGATCTGGTTCTCTGTGGTGGCGACATGGTGGCAGGACAAAAAAGCAGCTTGACAGAGGCAGCAATTAACGCTATGTGGTCGGCCTTTGATCACCATATCGCCGCGCCCCTGCGAGCTGCTAAAATACCCTTTGGTTTTACCATCGGTAATCATGACGCTTCTGGAGCTTTATCCGCAGGAAAATTTATCTATGCTAAGGAGAGAAAACTAGCCCAAGATTATTGGCAAAACCCCCAACATAATACAAGTTTAAATTTTATCGATAAAACTGGCTTTCCTTTTTATTATACTTTCACTCAAAATGGTATATTCTATCTAGTTTGGGATGCCTCCACTCATTTAATCTCTCGGAAACAACTAAATTGGGCGGCAAAAAACTTGAGTAGTAGCGACGCTAAAAATGCTAAAATGCGGCTAGTAATCGGTCATTTACCCCTCTACGGTATTGCCGTGGGCAGAAATCGACCGGGGGATTATTTAGCCGATGCCGAGCAATTAAGAGCGTTTTTAGAGGCTCATCAGGTGCATACTTATATTAGTGGCCATGCTCACGCTTACTATCCGGGTAAACGGGGGCAGTTACAATTATTACACGCAGGAGCTTTAGGCAGTGGACCGCGACGGTTATTGAAGAGTGAACAAGCACCCAGAAAAACCCTAACAATTGTCGATATTAATCCCCATCAACAGGAGACAGTTTACACTACCTACGACATGAAAACCCAAGAAGCGATCGATATTACCAGTTTACCTCCTCTGATTATGGCTCCCAATGGGCAAGTTTTACGTCGAGATATTCCATCGGTTAACTAGAAAGGAATTCCCATAATGGCCACTGTCATCAGCACCGTTAATATGAAAGGAGGAGTAGGAAAAACTACCCTTACCGTCAATCTTGCCACCTGTTTAGCTAAATTTCAGCAAAAACGAGTCCTTGTCCTCGATTTAGATGCTCAAATCAGTGCGACTCTTAGTTTAATGTCCCCCCATGAATTTGCTCAACTGCGTCGCAAAAAACGCACTTTAAGCTATTTATTAGAAGCAATTATCAAACCCAATCCCTACAATAAATTAACTATTGATGATATTATTGTCCCTTCAGTCTGTGAAATTCAAGGCTTAGATCTACTGCCAGGAGACATCGAGCTTTATGATGAATATGTCGTCTCAGAAACCCTGCACCATCAAGCAATTTTACAGGAAGATTTAGGCTTTGATCATGCTTGGAATAACCTAGAAAGAGTCTTAATTCAAAAAATCATTGACCCTATTCAAGACCGTTACGATTATATTATCATGGACTGCGCTCCGGGCTATAATCTTTTAACTCGTAGTGGTCTATGTAGCAGTCATTTTTATTTACTACCCGCCCGTCCCGAACCTTTATCAATTGTTGGCATTCAGCTATTAGAAAGAAGAATAGTTAAACTGAAAGCTAGTCATCAAGAAACCGAACCGATTAACCCCGGTTTACTCGGTATAGTTTTTATTCTTTCCGGTGGTGGTTTACTCAGTCGCTACTATAATCAAGTCATGCGCCGGGTACAACAGGATTTTCAAGCCCATCAAATTTTTGCTAATGCGATTCCTATGGATGTTAATGTAGCTAAAGCTGTGGATATGTTCGTGCCTGTGGTGGCAGCCATGCCCTCTTCTAGTGGTTCTAAAGCTTTTATGAAACTCACAGAAGAATTCTTGATCAAAACCAAAAAATAGGAGATAATTACTATGGTCATTGAGTGGTTAGAATTTCAAGTTAAACCCGAAGCGCGAGAAAAATTTATCCAAAAAGATCAAGAAATTTGGACAAAGTTTTTAGCAAAACAAGCGGGTTTTTTAGGTAAAGAAATTTGGATTAATCCCGCCATCGAGGAACAATTAATTATCGTTGTCCATTGGCAAACAGAAGAACAGTGGAAAGCTATCTCCAAAAATTTACTTGATGACACCGAAGCAAAATTTTCCCTAGCCATGGGAAAAGATAATTATCAATTAACCAAAGTCAAGGAATTTCAAGTCAGAAAATTTCGAGAAAATTGTCAGAACCATTTAGAATCTATGCAGCCTGGATAAAAAATAAATTCATCTTTTTGTCCCCTGTCAACCTAGCCAAACTTGTCCCCAGTGACTAAAGTGTGCTATAAGCAGTCAGACTCTTTATATGGTCTTTATTCTTTCCGATTAGGTAAATTACTGATGACTGAAGCTAAACGCGCCCTAATTACCGGCATCACCGGTCAAGATGGTTCCTATCTAAGCGAATTATTATTAGAAAAAGGCTATGAAGTCCACGGTATCATCCGTCGTACTTCAACTTT
>NZ_JAQMSY010000025.1:0-3349 GCF_028329095.1 Microcystis sp. CS-574 | reverse complement strand
TTGCGACTGGTGACTAAACCATAAATTCCGATACAAAATAAAGCCGCCGCTAATAACAAATAATACTCTAACTGAATCTGCATGATACCTCTAACACCGTACAGTGCAAAGTTCATGAGGTAAAAAATTATGATAACCGCCGCTTATTTAGATACCTGTATCTTTAGGGACTTGCGTGGGAATAATATCTCAGCCAGAAAATCGCTCTCTAGAAGAATAAGACCAGCCCTAAATAGTACATTATCAAAGCGCAAGTCCCTTATAGTGTAAATCAAAGAGCTTTGGAATGTGTTGCTTATGTACATGAAGGGGTTGATCTTACAGGAAGAGGAAAAAATAACTGTACCAATCCCGAACTTATTCCTTAATTTTCAGGGCGATCGCCTTTTTGTTTGTAGTAATGGCTTTAGCCATAATCAGTCCTAAAGAGCTTACTACGAACGGGGCGATCATTTTTGAATTGGCGAGGAAGTTTATCCCCGTGCCAGAGTCAAGCGTCAAGGCATCGCCATGAAAAGCGATATTCTAGGGGTGGATGATACAGAACTCGTTTTAGTCGAATTACTACCTAGATTTTCTCAAGATGATGTGGATGAATTTATTGAAAAATTGACTCGTTTTAAAATCGCTTTTCCCCATTACAAAAACTATCGAGCTTACGGTGCAGTGGCGGGAATTGAAATTAACGAAGGAATCGATCGCTATGCTTATAAAAAAGGTTTATTTGTGATTAAACCCTCTGGGGATACGGTGGCAATTATTAATGATGCTGACTTTCAACCGAACACTTGGTAAAGAGATATAATTAGGCATTATAGGTAAATGTTAAATCCCCCCGTCTATCGGCACCCCCTGTTAGTCCATGAGTGAACCCGTTACCCTTGAGGATATTTACCAGCTATTCCGCGCTTCCGCCGAGGAGTTTGATCGCCGTTTAAGGGAAAGCGATCTTCGTCGGGCCGAAATGGAACGTATCTTTGCCGAAGCGAAATTAGAAAACGAGCGCCGGGCCGCCGAAGCGAAATTAGAAAACGAGCGCCGTGCCGCCGAACTTGAGCGCCAAGCCGCCGAAGCAAAATTAGAAAGCGATCGCCGGGCCGCCGAAGCCGATCGCTCGATGGCAGAACTGAAACGCACCGTAGAACGAACCAGCAAAGCGGTAGATAGTCTGACCACTCGCTGGGGTCGATTTGTGGAGGAATTGGTAGAACCGGCGGTTTTACGGCTTTTTCAGGAAAAAGGCATTGATATTAAGGAAGTTTATCCCCGTGCTAGAGTCAAACGTCAAGGTATCGCCATGGAAATTGATATCCTAGGGGTGGATGATACCGATCTTGTGGTGGTGGAATGTAAATCGAGATTATCTCAAGATGATGTAGATGAATTTATTGAAAAATTGACTCGTTTTAAAATCGCTTTTCCCCATTACAAAAACTATCGAGCTTACGGTGCAGTGGCAGGAATTGAAATTAACGAAGGAATCGATCGCTATGCTTATAAAAAAGGTTTATTTGTGATTAAACCCTCTGGGGATACGGTGGCAATTATTAATGATGCTGACTTTCAACCGAACACTTGGTAAAGAGATATAATTAGGTATGAGAGCAAAAAGATGGCGTTGTGATTGATTAAGTCTGGGCAACCGCAATAAAATAAACAGGAGAATTTTTATGACTCGTTTAGTGGAATTTACCTCAGAGGAGGGGACTATTTACATCGAGGTGGATGAAAAGTTACCCTTACCCAAACCGAAACCAGAAGATGAACTTATTAGTCTAACAGATGAAATAGCTGTTAAAGCCGCTCAATCTTTTGAAGACGCATTAAATGGCATAAAACCCGTGGCAAATGCCATAACTAATAAGGTCAAAAGTTTGAATGAACCAGCCGATCAGGTAGAGGTCAAGTTTGGGATAAAAATGACTGTTGGACTAGGGGATATTATTGCATCTGGCAGCGCCGATGTTAACTATGAAATTACCCTAAAATGGGATAACAAGGAAAAAAATAAGCAATCATCTACTCAATAAGGACTTAGATAAAAATAATGGTTGCATCTCTAGAATCTTCTCTGGTCAGAATTTATAAGCAACGAAAAAATAAAGATGATAAAATGGAAATTGTTGGGGCAGGATTTCTAATATCATCAGAATACTTGATTACCTGCGCTCATGTTGTCAATGAATCTTTAGGATTAAATGTAAAATCTGCTGAGAAACCCACTGACATTATTGAGTGTGATTTTCCTATCATTGCATCGGGTACATCTTTAGAAACAACCGTAGAAGTTTGGCATCCGGTTAAATTTAACAGCAATGATCCGCAGGATATTGCTATTTTAAAATTAAAAGATTCAGTTCCTTCACAAGCTCAACCAGTTTCTTTAATTACCTCTGAAATATGAGATTTATCTGATCATAATTATAAAGCTTATGGTTTTTCCAGAGATGGAGGTGTCTGGTCTGATGGTAAGATAATAGGTCATATTGCTAACAACAAAATTCAGATAGAAGATACTAAAAGCACAGGATATGCTGTAGAAGGTGGGTTTAGTGGGACAGCTATCTGGGATGAGCAATTGGGGGGAGTAGTGGGGATGGCAGTAATGGCTGATAAGGAAAAAATGTTTGCAAAATCTTCTGCATTTTTTATTCCTACTAATGTTCTTTTAAAAGCTTGGAATAAGTTGCTAGATATAGCACAAGTAGAAGGAAGAATTCCTAAAATTATCCCCTCGATTAAATGTATATTTGAAAACAAGAATTATCAAGATCAACTTAATACAGCTTATGAAAATTTAGTAATTGAAGTGAGGGATCATTTAAGAGAAGCAATCATTCTGACCGCTTCTCGAAAGGAGGGCGGCTTTTCAGGTGGCGGACTCTTTTTATGAATAGTGGCACACAAAGATTGCCATTCATGTTCTTCCAAAAAACTTTCACAACTCTCCTCTCCGTGTAAGCGTGCTTGATAGGTTAACCAAAATAATCTCCAAGCTACAATTGAATAGGTAGCTAAGCCCATCTCAATTCTACGACCCGTTTCTAATTGCAGTTTTTCTAATCCACAACCACTTTTTAAAACAAAATGATAGCGTTCTATCAACCAGCGATAACTATACCAGCGCACACAGGTTATCGCCGATTCAAAGCTACTAATGTCTAGGCTAGTTAAGAGGAGCCAACTGATAGGATTAACTCCGCTATGGGCGGATTTTCTTCTTCAGCTAAAATTACCTGTAATTTGACCGGTTGACGAGGGTTCGCTTTCGAGTGATGCTTAGGTACTTGTATTTCAAAACTGGCAAATCTAACTGTTAGTTTAGCTAGTCTAGCCTCGTGATTAGGAT